>CAZDGO010000046.1:0-10960 GCA_964504825.1 uncultured Gaiellales bacterium | reverse complement strand
CGGGCCTAGAAGGCTGCTGAAAAGTGACGCTTCGCCATCAGGGCGCGATGGGCAGGCGGGAGACAAGGACGCAGGGAGCGCTCGTAGCGCCGCTACGAGCGCTCCCGAGGACGCCGTATCGCGCCGCCCATCGCGTTCTGGGGGCCAAGGCTTCGATTCTCAGCTGCCTCCTAACGGCCGGTGGCTGCGCGGGCGCCCCGGGTCTTGTGAGCCACGAGCACGGCGTCGACGTCCTTGTCCTTCTTCAGAAGCACTCCCAGGAAGGGCAGGCGACGGCCGATCTCGTCGGGGTCGACCCCCCCGGCCGCGAGGGCCTGCACCCAATCGATGAGCTCGCTGGTGGAGGGCTTCTTCTGGACATTGGGTACGTTTCGCAGCCAGTAGAAGGTCTCGAGGGCCAAGGCGAGCAGGCGGTCTTCGAGATCAGGATGGTGCACCCGCACGATGCGCCGCATCATCTCGGCGTCGGGGAAGGCGATGTAGTGGAACACACAGCGACGCAGGAAGGCGTCGGGCAGCTCCTTCTCCGCGTTCGAGGTGATCACCACCACGGGTCGATGCCTGGCGCCCACCATCTCCCCGGTTTCGGGGATGTGGAACTCCATCTGGTCGAGCTCCCACAGAAGGTCGTTGGGGAACTCGAGGTCGGCCTTGTCGACTTCGTCGATCAGCACCACGACTCGTTCCTGCGCGACGAACGCCTGCCCGAGCTTGCCGAGCTTGATGTACTGCGCGATATCGCGCACGTCGTGATCGCGGAACTGACTGTCGTAGAGGCGCTCGACCGTATCGTACACATAGAGGCCGTCCTGGGCCTTGGTGGTCGACTTGATGTTCCAGGTGACAAGCGGCATGCCGAGGCTCTCGGCGATGCTCTTTGCCAGCATGGTCTTGCCCGTGCCCGGTTCGCCTTTGATCAGCAGGGGGCGGGCCAAGATCACGGCCACGTCGACGGTCTGCATCAATTCGGGGGAGGCGATGTACCCGGCAGTGCCGCGGTAGGCCGTAGGAGCGTTCATGCCTACCAGGATAGCAGAAGGCGCCGAAAGCCCGGCGCTCGGAGCGCGCTGACGAGGGGGTAGCGCGTAAGAACGCGCAAGAAGGGCGGGGCCGAACACGTTTCCTTGCGGAGGTCCGCCGTATGCGCCATCCGCCTGCCGCACATGCGACTAAGGTTCGGCCCCGCATCTCTATTCATAGCACAAGTGGACTTCCGGCGAAACCCCCAACAGGCCGCCGGTAACCGCCCTCTCGACGGGGGTTGACACTAATCGTGTTATTCACTACCCTGGTAGAGTACACCATGGGAAAAGACACTGATCTTCTGATCACGGGGGACCCAGGGCCGGGGGGGCTTAGCATGCGGGGAAGCGACATCATGGTCGAGATGTTGGTGGCGTACGACGTCAAGTACGTGTTCGGCGTCTCCGGCGATACAAGCATCCGCTTCTACCAATCTTTGTACGACCATCGCGATGCGATCACTCACGTCCTGTGTCGCGACGAGCGCTCCGCATCCTTCGCCGCCGACGCCTACGCGCGCCTCACGTTCAAGCCGGGGGTGTGCGAGAGCCCGTCGGGAGCCGGCGCGCTCTACACGGTGCCCGGCGTGGCCGAAGCCAACGCGTCATCTGTACCCGTCATAGCTCTTACCTCGGGTATCGACCTGGCTTCCGAGGGCAAAGGCACCATCACGGAACTCGACCACCACGTGCTCTACAAGAGCATAACCAAGTGGAGTCACTTCATTAAGCGCTACGACAAGATCCCCGAGACCATGCGGCGGGCCTTCCGGGTGGCCACCACGGGCCGGCCTGGGGCGGTGCACATAGCGTTCCCGCAGGAAGTCATGCACAGCGAGGTGCCCGAAGGGGAACGCGACATCTATGCTGAGGCCGCATGCCGATCGTATCCGTCGTACCGGCAGCGGGCGGAGCGCGCCGAGCTGGAGCGGGCGGTCGACCTGTTGCTGAGCTCTGAACGACCGGTGATCGTCGCCGGCGGAGGGGTCGTCAACGCGAACGCGTGCGAAGATCTTCTGGCCTTGGCGGAGATGCTGGGCGCGCCTGTGGGAACCACTATCACGGGCAAGGGGGCCATCCCAGAGAACCATCCTCTCGCGATCGGTGTAGTAGGTGACAACGGCTACCGCGACTACGCCAACGATCTGGTGGCACACGCCGATCTGCTCTTCTACATCGGCTGTAAGACGGGCTCTGTCACCACTATCAAGTGGACGTTGCCCGATGCCCGCCGCGCTCCCACCGTGATCCACCTGGACATCGATCCTCTTCTGATCGGCAACAACTACCCCACCGCGGTAGGCCTGGTCGGCGATGCGAAACTGATCCTGGCCGATCTGGTGGCGCTCACCGGCGCCCGCCAGCCGCAGCCGCGGGCGGGCACGGCCCACGAGATAGCCGGGCTGCGCCGAGATTGGTGGGAGGCCGCCGCCGAGAAGATGGCGTCAGACCAGGTGCCGCTCAAGCCACACCGGGTCATGGCGGCCCTTAGCCGAGTGTTGCCCGATGATGCCGTGGTGGTGGCCGACGCCGGCACCCCTACTCCGTACGTGTGCGCCTACTACGACGTGCATCGTCCGGGACGTCAGGTGATCATTCCCCGGGCATATGGGGGGCTGGGCTACGCTATCCCGGCTACCATCGGGGCGAGTTACGCACGGCCAGACCACGTGGTGGTAGGCCTTTCGGGCGATGGCAGTTTCGCGATGTCGGCCGGGGAGTTGGAGACCCTGGCCCGGCTGCAGTTGCCGGTGGTGATCCTCAACTTCAACAATTCCTGTTTCGGATGGATCAAAGCCATCCAGAGCATCCACAGCGACGGCCGTTACCTGGGGGTCGACTTCTCGACCATCGATCATGCTGCCGTGGCGCGGGCTTTCGGCATGGAGGGGATGCGCGTTGAGCGGGCGGCCGATCTCGAAGATATGCTCCAGTCGGCGATCGCGTCTCGGAAGCCGACCGTGATCGACATCCCGACGGAGTCCGAGGAGAAAGACCTGCCCCAGGTCAAGACGTGGCGTGTGGCGGCGGGCAAACGGGCGGCCGCCGTCGCGGCCGGCGGAATAGCATGACGAGGGCCCGGCGCATGGACGCGGGCGGAGGGAGGCATCGATGGCACGCGTGATCGTGATCGGTGGAGGATGGGCGGGGACAGGGGCCGCAGTGGCGGCACGCATGGCCGGGGCCGAGGTAACAGTACTCGAGCGCACCGACATGCTCATGGGCACGGGTCTCGTTGGCGGTATCATGCGCAATAACGGGCGCTACACCGCCACCGAGGAGCACATCGCCCTGGGTATGGGTGAACTCTGGCAGGTGGTCGACGCCAACCTGCGCCATCATGATGTGACCTTTCCCGGACACAACCACGCCGACCTCTATGATGTATCCATATTCGAACCGGCGGTCAGGCGGTTCTTGCTCTCGAAGGGCGTCGACGTGCGCACGCAGGCTCGTGTCACCGACGTGGTGAAGAACGGCGACGCTCTTGCCGCGGTGGTGCTGGATGAGGGCGGGCGCGTCGAAGGCGATGTGTTCGTGGATGCGACCGGTTCGGCCGGGCCGCAGAACAACTGCACGAAGTACGGCAACGGGTGTGCGATGTGCGTCATGCGCTGCCCCACGTTCGGGGGCCGGGTGAGCGTGGCGGCGAAAGCCGGCGTCGAAGAGAAGCAGGCTACCCGCATGGATGGATCGGTGGGGGTCATGAGCGGCTCCTGCAAGCTGCACTCCGATTCGCTCTCTCCGCAGATCCGCGAACAGCTGCGGCAGACCGGCGTGGCGGTGGTACCGCTGCCCGACGCGTTGAAAGCGGGAGGCGCCAAGGCCAAGCTGCTGGGCACGAAAGCCTGTCAGCAGTACGCGCTGCCGGAGTTCGCTGAGAATGTCGTGTTGCTCGACACCGGGCACACGAAGTTGATGAGTCCCTACTTCCCCCTCGACCAGCTGCGCTCGATCCCCGGGTTGGAGAATGCGCGTTTCGAAGATCCATACTCGGGTGGCGTGGGCAACTCCATCCGCTATCTGGCGATGGCGCCGCGCAGCGACGCGCTCCAAGTGGATGGCCTCGACAACCTGTTCTGCGGCGGCGAGAAGATCGGCCCACTCGTTGGACACACCGAAGCGGTGGTGAGTGGGTCGCTGGCCGGGCTCAACGCGGTCCGCAAGACTGCGGGAAAGGTTCTGGTGACTCTCCCGCGCACCTTGGCGATCGGCGACATCATCGCCACGGCTGGCGAAGTTGTCCGTGGCGGAGATCTGGCGCAGAAGCTCACCTTCTCTGGAGCCACGTACTTCGAGCGGATGAAACAGCTCGGCCTCTACACCACCGATCGCGCGGCGATCAAGCAGCGGGTCGCGGGCGCCGGCCTGGAGGGTCTCTTCCAAGGCGGGGTCGGCTGAGCCGGCGGTCGTGTGGGCATCTACGGAGAACAAGCGGTGGCACGCAGAGTTGAGAGGGTAGGTGGTGTCGGGCCGATGAACAGAGCGACCCGGGCAGGGTCATCAACAGGTAGATTCACGTATCAGGTACACGGAGACAGGGGGTAGCATGCGCAAGTTTCTTATCTTGAGCCTGGTGGCCGCAGTGGCCATCTTCGGGCTGGTGGCTCTCGTTGGCTGCGGCGGCGGCACGACCACGACGACCGCGGCGCCGACAGCCACTACGGTGGCGTCGACCGAGACTACGGCAGGGTCCACCGAAACCACGGCGGCGGCAGCGATCACGCCACTCGACCCGCCCGTGGAAGTCACGATCGCCTACGACAACGCCCCCGGCACCGCCGGCCTCATCCTGGCCGATCAGCTGGGCTACTTCAAAGAGATGGGCATCACTATCAAATGGGTGGAGTTCGCCTCCGGCGCCCTGATGTTCAACTCACTCGCCGCCGCCCAGGTAGATGTGGGTCGCGGCATCATCACGGCCTCGCTCTTCAACTTAGCGGCTCGAGGTGCGCCGGTGTGGGTGGTGGCCGACTCGGGGACCAACGTGCCGGGCAAGGGCTCCTACTTCACCGTCGTGATCCGCAAGGATCTCGAGAACGAGATTAAGGACTTCGCCGACCTCAAGGGGCGCAAGATCGGCATCGTGTCGGTGGGCAGTATCAACGAATACTTCTTGCGCAAGGCGCTGGACAAGGGCGGACTGACGATCAAAGACGTCAAACCCGTAATCATTGCTGAGTTCCCCGATCTCAACATCGCCCTGGGCAACAAGGCGGTCGATGCGGCCGTGCAGATCGAGTCGCTCATCACCGGGGGCGAGAAGGATGGCATTCTGAAGTACTTCAAGGACGCCGAAGAGTACGCACCCGACGAGCAGGTGGCCGTGCTGCTCTATAGCGATAAGTTTGCGAAGAACACCGAAGTGGCCAACCGCTTCATGCTGGCCCATCTCAAGGGTGTGCGCGACTACAACAGCGGCATCGTCCAGGGAGATATCGATCGGGACAAGCTCCTCGCGATCCTGACCAAAGAGACGTTCATCGACAGTGCGGAGACGTGGACGTCGATGCGGCCCACAGGACTCAATCCCGACGGCACCGTACTCGACAAGGCGGTGGCCGGTCAGCAGGACTACTACGCTACGATCGGCCAGGTCAAGGAAAAGGTGACCATGGACAAGGTCCTCGACCCATCCTTTGCCGAGTGGGCCGTGCAGCAACTCGGTCCGTACGCGCCACCTAAGTAAGCCGTCCAACTAGTACTACGTAGGAGAGACTGAGATGGCGGAGAAGGAACCTGCCGTGACTGGGGTCGCGATCGTGACGACCCAGCGGACCCGCAGGCGGTTTCAGCTGGGGGAGAGAAGCAGCCGTATCCTGGCGCTGCTGTCTCCCGTGCTGATCCTGGTGCTGTGGCAGATCGGAGTCGCTGTCGGCATCATCGACGGCAGGTTCATTCCTCCGCCATCGGAGATCGGTGTGACCTTCTGGGAGATGACCAAGTCGGGCCAGATCTTCACCGACTTGTATGTGAGCGTTCTACGCATCATCGTCGGCTTCTTCCTGGGGGCCATCCCCGGCCTGATCATCGGGCTTACGATGGGTCTGTTCCGGCCGATCCGCATCATACTGCGCCCGATAGTGTCGGCCACATATCCCATTCCGAAGCTGGCGTTGATGCCCCTGATCATTCTCATCTTTGGCTTCGGAGAGACCCAGAAGGTGGTCACCGTCGCCATGGGCACCTTCTTCATGGTACTCATCAACACCATGGCCGGAGTGCTCAACCTGGACAAGATCTACCTGGACGTGGCCCGGAACTTCGGAGCCAGCCGGCGGGACTTCTACCTCAAGGTGGCGTTCCCGGGCGCGCTTCCGCTGATCTTCACCGGCGTGGAGCTCGGGATGGGCATGGCTCTCCTGCTCATCGTGGCGGCGGAGATGCAGGGCGCCCAATCCGGCATCGGCTACCGCATCTGGGCCTCGAGCGCGGTGTCCAACGTGGAGGAGATGTTCGTCGCCTTCATCTTGATCTCGATTCTCGGCTATACGTTCGCGGAGCTGTTAGCGGCGCTCCAGCGGCTCGTCGTGCCGTGGAAGCAGTAAGGGGGGCTCCGTGATGCAAGAGAAAGTGATCATCCAGGGGCTCACCAAGCAGTTCACCGTCAAGGAGACGGTCATCACCGCCGTGAAAGAGGTCGACCTCACCATTAAGGAAGGCGAGTTTGTCTGCATCGTAGGTCCCAGCGGTTGCGGCAAGACCACCCTGCTGCGCATCCTGGCCGGTCTTGAGACGGCTACTGCGGGGAAGATCCTGATCAATCATGCCGACAAGACAAAGCCTCTGAACTCCATGGTCTTTCAGGAGCAGTCGATCTTCCCCTGGATGAATGTGCGCAAGAACATCGGTTTCGGCCTCGCCTGCCGAGGTGTCGACAAGCGCACGATCGACCAGGTCGTCGATCACTACATTGGCATGATTGGCCTGCAGAAGTTCGCCGAGGCCTTCCCGCACCAGCTCTCGGGAGGCATGAAGCAGCGGGTGTCGGTCGCCCGAGCCTTCGCCAACGACCCCGAGATCCTGCTCATGGACGAGCCCTTTGCCGCTCTGGACGAGCAGAACAAGATCATGTTGCAGGAAGAGCTGCTCAAAATCTGGGAGGTATCCCGCAAGACGGTGATCTTTATCACGCACTCCATCGACGAGGCGCTGACACTGGCCGATCGAGTGATCATCATGACCTCGCACCCGGGGACCTTCAAGGCGTCGGTGGAAGTGGATCTGCCCCGACCCCGCAGTATCGCCGAACTGCGCAGCGACGCGCGCTTCAACGAGCTGTTCACGCACCTCTGGAGCATTCTCAGGGACGAGGTACGGAAAGCCAAGATGAGTGAGGGCTTTACCTTCGACGACGAACCGCCGCACGCGGGCCACAGCGCGACGCTCTCGGACGAGAGCAAGATGGTCATGTAGCCGGTCGATGGAGGATCTCCTCGCCAATCTGCAGAAACTGGGGTTCTCGCAGTATGAATCGCGGGCCTACGTCTCGCTGCTGCAGAACCCAGAGGTGACGGCCTACGAGTTGTCGCGCCATTCGGGCATCCCGCCGTCCAAGATCTACGAGGTCGTCGAACGGCTCGTGGCCAAGGAGCTGATCACGACCGTCGGCTTGGCCGGCCATTCCAAGTACGTGGCGTTGAAACCCGTCGAGGCGGTGGAGCGCTACCGGCGTTCGTACGACCAGGTGCTCGATGCCGTGGAGTCTCAGCTGGAGCACCTGTACGCGGGTGATAGAGGTAGCGACGCTTACGTCTGGAACCTCGTGGACAGGGAGGACATCGAGAGCAAGGCCGTGCAACTCGTGGAGTCTGCTCAGGGCGAGATCCTCGTGGCGGTGTGGACCTCGGAACTCTCGGCGCTCGAACCGTATCTGGCGGCGGCCGACGCGCGTGGGGTGGCGGTGGCCATCTGCCTCTACGGCGACGACGACCCGGGGTTCGGGGTGGTCTACAACCACGTGACCGACCCGGTGGTGCTGCGCGACCAGGGCGCTCGGCGGATGGTGCTGGTCGTGGACCACAGCGAGGCCCTCATCGGCTACTTCCCGGAGGTGGGCGAGGTGAACGCGGTGTGGAGCGCCAACCGGGGCTTCGTGCAGATGGCCTACGACTACATCCGGCACGATATCTGGATCGTCAAGTTGGTGCGGCGCTTCGAAACGCCCATCAACGAGGCATATGGCCCCACGCGGGACAAGATGCGCGACATCTTCCATCCGGAGCTCCCGGAGGTCCGGGTGGTCCGCGCCGTGGGGGGGAAGACTCCGGACAGCGGTCCCGGTCAGACGAACAGCGAGCGGAAGGCGACCACAGCATGATCGAGTTCTTGGAAGGCAACGACGCGGTGGTGCGGGCAGCGGTCGACGCGGGCTGTCGCTTCTTCGCCGGCTATCCCATCACCCCCGCCACGTCCATCCTCACCGGCATGATGCGTGCCCTGCCGGAGGTGGGTGGCGTGGCCGTGCAGGCCGAGGACGAGATCGCTTCCATCGGCATGTGCATCGGGGCGGCCATGACCGGTATGAAGGCTATGACGGCCACCTCGGGCCCGGGTCTCAGCCTCTACTCAGAGAATATCGGCTTGGCCATCATGGGTGAGACGCCTTTGGTGATCGTCGACGTGCAGCGGGAGGGGCCCGCCACCGGCTCGGCCACCAAGGGCGCCGACGGCGACATCCAGTTCCTGCGCTGGGGCACGTCGGGCGGCCTGCCGGTGATCGTCCTGGCGCCGGAGACCGTGCTCGAGTGCTACACGCTCACGGTCGAGGCGTTCAATCTGGCCGAGCGTTTCCGCGGCCCTGTGTTCCTGGCCAGTCAGAAAGAGGTCGGTCTGACCCGGGAGCGGGTGGATCTGGAGGAAGCGCGCGTCCTGGCCCCCGCCGTGCTCGCCCGGCCGGTTGCCGCACCCGACGTCGCGTATGTGCCCTACGCCTTCTCGGCGCCCGACGACGTGGCCCCGATGTCACCCATCGGCGGCCCACACCTGGTGCGCTACACCACGAGCATGCACGACGAGCGGGCGCTACTCACCAAGGACACGGGCACCATCTCGCGCATGCTCGACCATTTCGCCCGCAAGATCACCGACCACGCCGACGAGATCGCCCTCTACGACCACGACCCTGTCGAGGGGGCGGATACTCTGGTGATCGCCTATGGCGTCACGGGGCGGGCTGCACGTGAGGCCGTCGCCCGCGCGCGGGCGACCGGCCGGAAGGTCTCGCTGCTTGTGCTCAAGACCCTCTTCCCGGTGCCCGAGGCGGCCATCGCCGCCGCCATGGCCGGAGTGCGTCGAGTGGTGGTGCCCGAGACCAACCTGGGTCAGTACGTGGTCGAAGTGCGCCGCCTCGCCGGTGACCGCGAGGTCGTGGCCGTCAACAAGATGAACACCGATCTACTCTCCCCGGGGGAGATCGTGCGTGAGGGAGGGCTACTGTGAGCCCCGAGATCGTCGGGACCTGCGGCTCGGAGAGCTGCACGCCCTCGTATCTCCTCCAGGAGACCATGCCCTACCCCTTCTGCCCCGGCTGCGGTCACATCAAGATCGCCGGTTTCATCGACGAGGGGTTGCAGGCGCTGGGTCTACCCCCTGAGCGGGTGGTTGTCGTCACCGACATCGGCTGTGTGGGCCTCACCGACAAGCACTTCGGCACCAACGCCTTCCACGGCCTGCACGGACGCTCCATCACCTACGCCACCGGCATCAAGCTCGCCGACCCCGACCTCAAGGTCGTCGTGATCATGGGCGACGGCGGCACGGGAATCGGCGGCGGGCATCTGCTGGCCGCGGCGCGGCGCAACATCGGCCTGACGGTCATCGTGGCCAACAACTTCAACTACGGCATGACCGGGGGACAGCACTCCGCGACGACGCCGACCGGGGCCATCACCTCCACCACTTTCAAGGGTAACCTGGAGATGCCCCTGGACCTCATGGGCACCCTTCTGCCTACGAAGCCCGGCTTTCTGGCCCGCACCAGTGTCTTCGCCGACGACGCGGTGCAGCTTGTCACGCAGGCCATCGCTTCCGACGGGTTCAGCCTCATCGACATCTGGGATCTCTGTGTAGCCTACTATGCCGGCCAGAACCCCATCACGCGCGACAGCATCGGCCAGATGATGGAAGACCTCGAGATGCCTGCGGGCATCCACCACCAGGGCACGCGACCCGAGTTCGCGCGGGCGTGGCGGGAGCTCTATCACCCCGAAGAGGTGGCCGACGAAGAAGGCATGTGCCTGCTGCCCCCGGACAAGGGGCTGGCGCCCGTGGCAAGCAGTGACCTCACCCAGCGCACGGGCATCCTCATCGCCGGTTCGGCCGGGCAGAAGATCCGCTCCATCGCGACGCTGCTGGGGGCCGGCGGGATCCTGTCGGGGCTGCACGCCACACAGAAGGACGACTACCCCATCACCGTGCGCACCGGGCACTCCGCGGCGGAAGTGATCTTGTCGCCCGAGCCCATCGTCTACACGGGTATCGAAGTGCCCGACATCGTGCTGATCCTCTCGGTGGACGGCCTTGTGCACGTGAAGAAGCAGCTGGCCACCTACGCGCCCGAGACCCGCGTCTACATCGACTCCATGCTCGGTGAGATCGACACTCCGGCCCAGGTCATCCGCCTGCCTCTGGCCGAGGCGGCCAAGACGGTGCACCGTCTGGCGATCGGCGCCGTGGGCTTGGGCGCTATCCTGGCCGCCGAGGGACTCTACCCGCGGGAGGTCTTTGAGACCGCCGCCCGGCGCCTGCAGAAGGCCAAAGTGGCCGACACCAACATCGCCGGGTTCGCCGCGGGATTCGACTTGGTGGGGTAGGTGCGGGGCCGCCAGGAGCTCGTTTCAAGACGAAGCCTTGGCCGCCGGGACGCACTGGCCGGCGCATGATGGGCGTCTTCTTCGCCGCGCTTTCGGCTCTTGGCTACGGCGCCAGCATGTTCT
>CAZDGO010000045.1:0-10999 GCA_964504825.1 uncultured Gaiellales bacterium | reverse complement strand
ACTCGGTCATAGGTCAGGGCACGCATGGTCTCGCTCATGGACGGCCTCCGGTCGCCTGGGTGGAACCGTTACATACCCGGGGGAACCGGAACATACCCGGGGGAACCGGAATGGTGGGCGCAGCCGCAAGGGTTCCGGGGATGGTATGGCGCAGGGAAGTGGTGTCCGAGGGGGGACTTGAACCCCCATGAGTTATTCACTCACTAGGCCCTCAACCTAGCGCGTCTGCCAAATTCCGCCACTCGGACGCGGAGCCAAAGCATCCGGCAGTATAGATGCTGGCCTAAGGTGCGTCAACAGCCCTTGGCGGGGGCGAACAAGTGTTCTATACTGCGGTACGAACATATGTTCATGACTCGACTGGGGTGAAGCGTGGATCTGACGGACCGACAGCGTGAAGTGCTCGATGTTATACGCGATTCTGTCCGAGCCCAGGGGTATCCTCCAAGCGTGCGTGAGATCGCGGCAGCAGTCGGTCTCTCCTCGCCGGCCACCGTGCAGAATCACCTGACGGCGCTTGAGTGCAAAGGATACATCCGGCGGAGCCCGTCAAAACGCCGTGCTCTCGAAGTGGTGTCGCGGGTCGATTCTGAGGGGCCGGCGCGCGCGGTCGCGGGATATCGGTCTGTCCCGCTGGTGGGGGCGGTGGCGGCCGGTAAGCCGCTGCTGGCGGAAGAGAACATCGAAGAGTTGTTGCCGGTGCCGGAGTGGCTGACCCCGTCAAACGATTGTTTCGCTCTCCGGGTGCGGGGCGACTCGATGGTAAAGGCCGGCATCCTCAATGGTGACGTTGTGGTCGTGCGTCGGCAAGAGGACGCGGAGAATGGAGATATCGTCGTGGCACTTCTCGGAGAAGACGCCACCTTGAAACGTTTCTTCCGAGAGGAGGGGCATGTGCGCCTTCAGCCTGAAAACGACTCGATGGAGCCTATCCTGACCCGAGATCCTCGCATTGCCGGAAAGGTCACGGGTGTACTACGGAGGTTGCGATGATTCGCATGGCAGAGCCCCTCGCCTGGGAGGTCGATCTCGAATCAGGTCGCCCGGGCCGGCAGCTGCGTCTGGTGCCCGATGAGATTTCTGTGCCCGGTCAAGCAGTCCCGGTTGGGGCTACGGAGACCGTGGCTGGTCCCGAGGTGGTCCAGACGCTCGCTTCGTATCTCGTCCGGCTGCGACCGGGTTCACTGTGCTGTTGGTGCGGCGACGCCCTCGTGCAAGGCCAGGGCGACGGCGGGCCTCGGCTTGCATGTCGCTCGTGTGGCGCGCTGGTGGAGGGTCCGGAGAGTGTGCAGGGCGGCGGCGTTCGGCTATAATCGTTCCCGCGCGCTCCTCGGTAGCTCAATGGTAGAGCACTTGGCTGTTAACCAGGGTGTTGCAGGTTCGAGTCCTGCCCGGGGAGCCAGATTCCTCTCTGCCCGCCCGTCACCCAGCCACAGCCGCCGCGCGTTTGTCGGCGCGCTTGCGGCCCTCAGCTTCGAGGATCGCCTTTCTCACCCTGACCGACCGTGGCGTCACTTCAACCAGTTCGTCGGGCGCGATCCATTCCAAGGCCTGATCCAGCGTCATCAACCGGGGCACTTTGAGACCGACGTCGATCTCTTTGTTCTCCGACCGGTAGTTGCCCAGCTTCTTGGCTTTCGTGGGGTTACAGCCTAGATCATCAGGCCGGGTGTGTTCCCCCACAACCATGCCGGTGTAGACGCGTTCCATGGGCGAGACGAAGAGCGTCCCCCGTGGCTGGAGGTTCTCGAGCGAATACCCGGTAGCCACTCCAGTGTCGACGCTGATGAGTGATCCCCGCTCTCGCTGGGCTACCTCGCCCACCCAGGGACCATATCCGGCGAATCGGGACACCATGATGCCGAGTCCCCGCGTGTCGGTAAGGAACTCGGTGCGGTACCCCAGTAGACCTCGGGTGGGGATGGAGAATTCTAGCCGCACCAGGCCGGTGTCGTGGGCGGCGTACATGGCGGTGAGTTCGCCCTTGCGACGGGCCAGTTTCTCGATGACGATACCTTGGTATTCTTCGGGAACGTCGACGAAGAGTTCCTCCATGGGCTCCAAGAGGCGGTCGTTTGCGTCGCGCCGGGTGATCACTTCGGGCCGCGATACGCAGATCTCCATGCCTTCGCGGCGCATCTCCTCGATGAGAATAGCCAGGTGCAACTCCCCGCGCCCGGAGACTTTCACGCCGTCGGCGCGTCCGAGGTCTTCCACCTTGAGGGCCACGTTGACGCGACATTCGCGCTCGAGACGGTCTTTGACCTGGCGCAGGGTCACTGCGCGCCCTTCGGAGCCCGCGAACGGTCCGGTGTTGACCAGGAAGAACATGGAGACCGTGGGCTCCTCGATGTCCAGAGGAGGAAGCGCAGGCTCGGCGAACTCGGGCGCCGACAAAGTATCTCCGATGCCGATCTCGTCGGGGCCGGAGAGCCAGATGATGTCGCCGGCGACGATCTCGTCGACCTCCGTGCGCTCTAGACCGTCTGTCACCCACAGGTGGCTGGACCGGGTGGACTCGACCGTGTCGACTTCCCAGGATGCGTCGGAGCCGGGGGCGGCCGCCCCAAGCACATAGGCTTCCGGCTGCCGGGTAGTGGTGCGAACAAGGGGGTCTCCTCGGCGGTGTACGCCTGAAAGTACCCTGCCGCAGCCGATCTGCCCTATGTAGTCACTCCACGCCAGCGTGGAGATCTGCATGCGGAACGGCGCCTCCAGATCGACCCGAGGGGCCGGGACCTCAGCGATGATCATCTCGAACAAGGCGTCGAGCCCTTTGGGGAGGTCGGTGGACAGATCCCTTACCAGCCAGCCGTCGAGACCCGACCCGTAGAGCACCGGGAAGTCGGTTTGACGGTCGGTGGCTCCGAGTTCGACGAACAGGTCGAAGGTCAGGTCGAGGGCATGGTGAGGGTCGGCGGTGGGACGGTCTGCCTTGTTGACGACGACTATCGGTCGCAGACCCAGGCGCAACGCGCGCATCAGCACATAGCGGGTCTGCGGCATGGGGCCTTCGTTGGCATCCACCAACAGAAGTACGGAGTCGACCATGGAGAGGATACGTTCCACCTCACCGGAGAAGTCGGCGTGCCCGGGCGTGTCGATGATGTTGATGCGGTAGCCCTGCCACTCCACCGTGCAGTGCTTGGCCCGGATAGTGATGCCGCGCTCTTTTTCGAGATCGGAGGAGTCCATGACCCGCTCTTCGACGCGGGCATTCTCCCTGAAGACACTTGTGGCGCGGAAGATAGAGTCGATGAGGGTGGTCTTGCCGTGGTCGATGTGGGCCACGATGGCGAGATTGCGTATCTTACTGGGGGGTACCATGGGTGAAGGCGTGCCTCGAGTGAAGGGGTTAACAGGGATAAAGGGTAGTGTACACCACCGCCCGGTTTGTGGCGTGCTACCGTGTCTTTCCTGGCGCGGCGAAGCAGGACGTGAGGTGGAAACGGCATGCAGAAGGAGTCGAGCGGGGCCGACACGTCGGCCCCGGTGGTGGTCATCATGGCAGGCGGAGCGGGCACCCGGTTCTGGCCGGCCAGCACGCGTCTGCGGCCCAAGCAGTTCTTGCCCCTGCTGGGCGAGCAGAGCCTCCTGCAGGAGAGCTACGCCCGCGCGCGCCGTCTCACCGACCCTGAGCGCATCATGGTGTTCACGAACGCCGATTTCGCCGATCTCGTGGGCGATCAGCTGCCTGAACTGCGGCCGCGGAACATCGTGGCCGAACCGGCGCGGCGTGACACGGCCGCGGCCGTCTGCTTGGCTGCACTGCTCGTGCAGCAGCGGTTCGGCGACGCGGTTATGGTCATTCTGACCGCCGACCACCTGATAGAGCCCGTTGAGGAGTTCGTGCGGGTGATCGCGTCCGCGTGCGCCGCGGCGGCGCGCGACGCGGTGCTCTACACGATCGGCATACCCCCCGATCATCCGGCCACGGCCTATGGGTATCTGGAGGTCGGAGGGCCGCTTCTCGATGACGGCGGTGTGGTCCACCGGACGGTCAGGTCGTTCCGCGAGAAGCCGAATCGGGACATCGCGAATCGATATCTTGCTGTGGGCGGCTATCTGTGGAACAGCGGCATGTTCATCTGGCGCGCGGACGTCGTGCTGGCCGCCTATGCGGAACACTTGCCTGGGCATCTCGCTGTGCTGGCGCCGGCCGTAGAGGCGCCAGTTGGAGAGGCGCTCGGCGAGGCCGGCCAGGAGGCGGCTTTGGCGGAGGCGTTCCCTCGGTTGCCGTCGGTCTCGGTCGACTACGGCATCATGGAGAAGGTCGACAATGTGCGCTTGGTCGAAGCCACGTTCACCTGGAACGACCTGGGCAGCTGGCCTGCTCTGGCCGAGTTCCTGCCGCGCGACGAGGCCGGCAATGGCCACAGGGGTCGCATCGCCGTCCACGATGGGGCCGCCAACGTGGTCTTCTGCGAGGACGAGCGCGAACTGGTGGCCCTGGTAGGCGTGAGCGATCTGGTGGTGGTGCGGGCCGGGAGGAGGACCCTCGTAGCCGCCAGAGAGAGGGCAGAAGAGATCAAGGATCTGGTGCGCTTGCTCGAGCGCGACGGTCAGGAGGAGGACCTGTGACGATGCCCGAACGCGATCTGAGCTTGTTCAAGGCGTATGACGTGCGTGGCCGCGTGCCGGTCGAGCTCGACGAGGAACTGGCCGGCCTCATCGGCAGGGGGTTCGCGAAGCTCGTTGCACCTCGGCGGGTGGTGGTCGGGCGCGACATGCGACTGAGCGGCGCTTCCCTGGCGGGGGCGGTCATCGACGGGCTCACCGCTGCGGGAGTCGACGTGGTGGACATCGGCGAAGTCGGCACCGAGCAGGTATATTTCGCCACCTTCTCCCTTGGCGTCGATGGCGGCATTATGGTCACCGCGAGTCACAACCCCGCCGACTACAACGGCATGAAGCTGGTGCGGGAGCACTCGATCCCCGTAAGTGGAGACACCGGCCTCTTCGAGATACGCGACTTTGCGGCGCACGCGCTGGCTGCTGGGCCTTCGCTTGTGGGCACGGACGGCGCACGCGGCGCGGTGACGCAGCAGGATATCTTGCCCACCTATCTGGACCACCTGCTCGGGTATGTAGACCGCGAGAAGCTACAGCCCCTGCGCATCGTCGCCAACGGCGGTGACGGCATGGGCGGCCCGGTCATAGAACGGTTGCGCCCGCACCTGCCCTTCGAGTTCATCCCGTTGAACGCCACCCCGGACGGCTCGTTCCCCCACGGAGTGCCGAACCCCTTGCTGCCCGAGAGGCGGGAGGCGACCGCCGCGGCGGTGCGCAAATCGGGCGCCGACCTCGGTCTCGCCTGGGACGGCGATTTCGATCGCTGCTTCTTCTTCGACGAGCGGGGTGACTTCATCGAGGGCTACTACCTGGTGGGTCTGCTGGCGCAGCAGGCGCTGCGTCGTGCTCCGGGCGCGGCCATCGTGCACGATCCGCGCTTGATCTGGAACACCATAGAATTGGTGGAGCAGGCGGGCGGGCGCCCGGTCATGCACAAGAGCGGCCATGCCTTCATCAAAGAACGCATGCGTCGGGAGGACGCCGCCTACGGCGGCGAGATGTCGGCGCACCACTACTTCCGCGACTTCTCCTACTGCGACAGCGGCATGATTCCGTGGCTGCTGATCGCCGAACTGCTGTCCGTCAGCGGCAGGACGCTGTCGCAGCTGGTCGGCGAGCGGATCGAGCGCTACCCCGTCAGCGGGGAGATCAACCTGGACATCCCCGACTCGACCGCCGCTCTCAGCCGGTTGCGCAGTTTCTACGCACTCCAAGCGCCCGCCGAAGATTTCACCGATGGGGTGAGTCTGGAGTTCCCCCGCTGGCGGGTCAACGTGCGTGGGTCGAACACCGAGCCGGTGTTGCGCGTGAACCTCGAGACGCGCGGCGATGCCGACCTGCTCGCGGAGAAGACCGAGGAGGTCTTGACCGTCCTGCGGGAGGACTGAGCCCGCGTGCGCCTGGTCCTGGCTCAGATCGATCCTACCGTAGGCGATCTGGAAGGCAACGCCGCCCGAGTCATCGACGCCCTTCGGGAGGCGCGCCGGCTGGGAGCCGACGTGGTCGCGTTCCCCGAGCTGGTGCTCTCGGGCTATCCGCCGGAGGACCTGCTGCTCAAGGACCACTTCTTGCGCGGCTGTGAGCGCGCCTTGGAGCAGGTGGCCGCCTCCTGCCACGGACTGGTCGCCCTAGTGGGGGTCCCCCTGCTCGAGGCGGATGGGGGGGTAGTCAACGTGGCCGCCGTTCTGGCCGAGGGCGCGGTGCAGGCGGTTTACCACAAGATTCGCCTGCCCAACTACGCCGTCTTCGACGAGGAACGCTACTTCACGCCCGGCCGGCGGGTCCTCGTGGTGCAACTGTCCGATGCGCGGATAGCCGTGAATGTGTGCGAAGACATCTGGCGGCCCGACGGGCCCACGGAAGAAGCGGCTATCCAAGGTGGGGCGGAACTGATCATCAACATCTCTATGTCTCCCTACCACAGGGGGAAAGGTGAGGAGCGGGAGAAGATGCTTCGCGCCCGCGCACTCGACTCCGGGGCGTTCATTGCCTACGTGAACGGAGTGGGCGGTCAAGATGAGTTGGTGTTCGACGGTCACAGCCTTGTGATCGCACCGAGTGGAGAGGTCGTAGCGCGAGGGCCGCAGTTCACCGAGGCGCTGTTGACGGTCGATCTGGATCTCGCGACTGCGCGGATCGCACCGCGAAGAGAGCGGGCCGCCTCGCTGTGGGGCCTGGAGGTGGTGGAAGTCGGAATGGCGGAGAGTGACGCTCCACCGGCCGCGACGCCGCGCGTCGCCGGCTCTTCCGGGGTTGCGGCGTCGGCGGTGGTGCCCCTGCGCGTCGCCGAGTGTCCTGCGCCGCTCGCACCCGTGGCCGAAGTGTATGCCGCGCTCTGCCTCGGGGTGCGAGACTACGTCGACAAGAACCGGTTTCGCAGGGTAGTCGTGGGTCTGAGTGGCGGCATCGACTCCGCCCTCACCGCGTGCATCGCGGTGGACGCCCTGGGGGCGGAACGGGTCGTCGGCGTCACCATGCCGTCGCGCTACTCGAGCTCCGGCACCCGCTCCGACGCTCGGGAGACCGCCGAGAACCTGGGCATCGACTTCTTGGAACTGCCGATCGAGGCCGCCTTTCGGGCCTATCTGGCCACGCTGAAGGGGGAGTTTGCCGGGCGCGAGGCGGACTCGACCGAGGAGAACCTGCAGGCCCGCATCAGGGGCAACCTGCTGATGGCCCTCTCGAACAAGTTCGGGTGGCTGGTTCTTACCACCGGGAACAAGAGCGAGATGGCAGTGGGCTATGCCACCCTGTATGGCGACATGGCCGGCGGTTTTGCGGCGATCAAGGATGTGCCCAAGACGCTCGCGTACGAGTTGTCCGCATACCGAAATTTGCTGGGTCCGGGCGCCGGGCCCATCCCGGAGACCACGATCGTCCGCCCGCCTTCGGCGGAACTTCGCCCTGATCAGACCGATCAGGACAGCCTGCCGCCATACGATGTACTCGACGCGATCATCGAGGCCTATGTTGTCCGCGATGAGAGCGTGCCGGAGATCGTCGCCCGCGGTCTCGACCTGCCGACGGTAGAGCGGGTGGTCGCCATGATCGATCAAAACGAATATAAACGACGCCAAGCCGCGCCCGGGGTGCGGATCACACCCAAGGCTTTCGGGAAAGACCGTCGGCTTCCCATCACCAACAGATATCGGGGTTGACCAAGACGTTCGGGATTGACCAAGAAGCCCGGGGTTGACAAGAAGCCCGGGGTTGACAAGAAGCAGACCGATCCTCTTGCCAAAAAGGGTTCGGCATAGTAAATTACCTCAATCCTTATAAACTTTATAGGCATTAGACGCGCAGCCGGCGGAGACGCATGGCTGCGGGGAGGGGGCGACGTGGCCGGCACAGAGGAACGCGAGAGTTG
This sequence comes from uncultured Gaiellales bacterium, assembly GCA_964504825.1. Classification (GTDB taxonomy): domain Bacteria; phylum Actinomycetota; class Thermoleophilia; order RBG-16-64-13; family RBG-16-64-13; genus JAJZQZ01. The sequence continues at coordinate 3,060 of CAZDGO010000045.1, read as the reverse complement.
GCGCTTCGAGACGCAGGCACTGCACGCGGGGCAGGTGCCGGACCCGACTACCGGGTCGCGGGCCGTACCCATCTATCAGACCAGCTCCTATGTGTTCGAATCGACCGAGCGCGCTGCCGGTCTCTTCGAACTCTCTCAGGTGGGGAATATCTACACCCGTCTCATGAACCCCACCAATTCGGTCTTCGAGACGCGCATGGCTGCCATCGAGGGCGGGGTGGCGGGAGTGGCCATGTCGTCGGGGCAGGCAGCCATCACCGTGGCGCTCTTGAACATCATCGGGGCCGGTGACCACGTGGTCTCTTCGGCCAGCCTCTACGGAGGCACCTACAACCTCTTCAACTACACGCTGCGCAAGCTTGGCATCGACGTCGACTTCGTCGACGCCTCCGACCCGGAGAACTTCCGCCGGGCGCTGAAGCCGAACACCCGGGCGGTCTACGGGGAATCGGTGGGCAACCCGCGCCTGGACACCCTCGATATCCAGGCAGTGGCCGACATCGCCCATGAGGCCGGCGTGCCTCTCATCATCGACAACACCACTCCCACGGCCTATCTGCTCCGGCCGCTGGACCACGGAGCGGACATCCTGGCGAACTCGGCCACGAAGTTCATCGGCGGGCACGGAACCTCGATCGGCGGCGTGATCGTCGACGGCGGCAGGTTCGATTGGCACAACGGCAAGTTCCCCGGTCTCTCCGAGCCGGACCCGAGCTATCACGGTCTTGTGTTCGCCGACGCCTTCGGTGCCGTACCCGACCTGGGCGACGTCGCCTACCCGGGGCAGGGCAACATCGCCTTCGCCCTCAAGGCCCGCGTTCAGGTGCTGCGGGATATCGGAACGGCCCTCAGCCCCTTCAACGCCTTCCTGTTCCTGCAAGGCCTGGAGACGTTGCCGTTGCGTATGGAGCGACACAGCGAGAATGCCTTGGCGGTGGCGAGCTACCTGTCTGACCATCCGGCCGTTGACTGGGTATTCTATCCGGGGCTGGAGAGCCATCCCGCGCACGAGACCGCGAAGCGCTATCATTACCGCGGGCTGTACGGCGGCCTGGTAGGCTTCGGCATCAAGGGCGGTGCTGAGGCCGGTCGCAAGCTGATAGAGGCGGTCATGCTGCACAGCCACTTGGCGAACATCGGCGACGCAAAGTCGCTGGTGATCCATCCGGCGACGACCACGCATCAGCAACTCTCGCCGCAGGAGCAGCTCGCGGCCGGGGTCACCCCCGACTTCGTGCGGCTCTCGGTAGGGCTGGAGCATATCGACGATATCATCGCCGACCTGGAGCAGGCGCTGGCCGCATCCCAGCGTTAGAGAACTCGTTTCAGAATGACGCTTCGCCGTCGGGGCGCGAAGGGCACGCGAGAGGTAAGGACGCAGGGAGCGCACGTAGCTCCCGGGCATCGGCGGAGTAAGCGAGGAGACCGGGTGAGCGACTACCATATCGAGGGGCAGCGGTTCGAGAGCTCGATCGGGTTCGTAGGGACCCGGTGCGTCGAGTTCCCGTCGCTGCCCCTCGATTCCGGCCTCACGTTGGCTCCGCTCACCCTCGCCTACGAGACCTACGGCGAGCTGAGCGACGACCGCTCGAACGCCATCCTTCTGCTGCATGCCCTCTCCGGCGACGCACACGCGGCCGGGTATCACCCCGGTGACGCGAAGCCGGGTTGGTGGGACATGATGGTCGGTCCGGGGCGGGCGTTCGACACAGACAAGTACTTCATGATCTGCTCGAACGTGATCGGCGGGTGCTCGGGCAGTTCGGGCCCCAGGTCTGTCGACGTGGCGACCGGCAAGGAGTACGGACTGCGGTTCCCGGTGGTCACGGTGCCCGACATGGTCCGGGCACAGAAGCTGCTCCTCGACCATCTCGGCGTCGAGCGGCTGCTGACCGTCTCGGGGGGCAGCATGGGAGGGATGCAGGCTTTGGAGTGGGTCACGAGCTACCCGGAGATGGTGGCTTCGTGCATCCCCATCGCCACCACCCATCGCCACTCGCCCATGCAGATCGCGTTCAACGAGGTGGGCCGCCAGGCCATCATGAAGGACCCCAACTGGCGCGGTGGCGACTATTACGGGCACATACCGCCGGATAGCGGTCTCGCCGTAGCCCGCATGATCGGCCACGTGACCTACCTGTCCGATGAATCGATGCAGCAGAAGTTCGGTCGCAGGCTGCGGGACAAGGAGGTGGTGGGCTACGATTTCACCCTGGATTTCGAGGTGGAGAGCTACCTCAAGTATCAGGGAGAGGTCTTCACCCGCCGCTTCGATGCCAACACATATCTCTACATCACCAAGGCGCTCGACTATTTTGATCTGGCTAACGGCTGCGGCACGCTGGTGGAGGCGTTTCGAGACGTCACGCCCGAGACCCGTTTTCTCTCCATCGCCTTTAGTAGCGACTGGCTGTATCCGCCCTACCAGTCGAAGGAGATCGTGCGGGCACTCAAGGGGAACGGCCTCGATTGCACCTACGTGGAGATCCACTCCTCGTTCGGCCACGACGCCTTCCTGGTGGAGACCGGCCAGCAGACCCACGTGATCACTCATTTCCTCGACGTCACGGCGCGGCGCCTGCGGGCCGCTCGGAGCGGGTGAGAGTGGGCCTGTCGAACGCACCCGCCCCGGCTCCCTACCCGGTCAACACCATCGCCCGAAATCAGCTGGGTGACCGCCTCGACCACCTGTTCATCGTCGACGTCGTGGAACCTGGTTCGCGGGTGCTCGACCTGGGGTGTGGTCGAGGCACACTGCTCAAGATGCTGGTCGACAAGAAGCAGGTGCGCGGCACCGGAGTGGAGATCTCGGAAGAACGCGTTTACGCGGCGGTCGAGAAGGGACTCTCGGTGTACCACGGCGACATCGACGAGGGCCTGCATGACTATCCCGCCGGCATGTTCGACTACGTCATCCTCAACCAGACCCTGCAGCAGGCCCGTGAGACCATCCTGCTCATGCACGAGGCGCTGCGGGTGGGGCGGTATATAGTGGTGAGCTTCCCAAACTTCGCCCACTGGCGGGCCCGCCTTCAGCTGCTACTCCGGGGACGGGCGCCG
>CAZDGO010000044.1:0-11045 GCA_964504825.1 uncultured Gaiellales bacterium | reverse complement strand
GAACCCCGCGGCACCACGGGCACGCCGCGCTCGCTGCAATAGGCCACCAGGTGGCTCACGTCTTCGACGTCCCTCGGGCAGACGACCCCCAGCGGTTCTATTTGGTAGATGCCTCCGTCGGTGGCATACAGGTGCCGAGTGTAGGCGTCGAACTCCACGTCGCCGCGGAGTAGGGAGCGCAGGTCTCGTTCGATGGCGGTGACGGTAGGTCTCATGCGTGACCTCGCAGGATCGGTCGCCGGATGTCCTGTCCGGATGATAGCGCACGGTCCCCGTTCGTGAGAGAATCCAGGCGTTGTGCTCGTCGCCCGGCCGGATTGGGCGGGCAGCGCCGCGCCCGTCCGTGTCATCCATTCCTGCGAGGAGGTGAGTCATGCTCCGCATCTTCAAGACCACACCGACTGGCCTGCAACGGCTGGAGGATTTCGAGCCAGGCGCCTGGATCGACCTGGTCGGTCCCACCGATGAAGAGCTCTTGCGAGTAACAGAGACACTGAGCATCCCCCTCGCGTTCCTGCGCGGCCCACTCGACGCCGAAGAGAAGTCCCGCGTCGACATCGAGGACGATCTCACCCATGTGATCGTCGACATCCCGGTGGTGGCACGCGCCGATGACGAGCAGGGCTACGACACTATCCCGCTGGGTATGCTGCTGCATCCCGACTACTTCATCACCATATGCCTGCTGCCGAACCCCATCCTGGGGGAGTTCGAGCGGGGAGTTGTGCGGGGCTTCGCCACGTTCAAGAAGACCCGCTTCCTGCTGCAGATTCTTCTGCGGGTATCCAGCTTCTACCTGCGGTATCTGGGTCGCATCGACCGGGAGACCGATAAGATCGAGCGAGAATTGCGCGCTTCGATGAAGAACGAGGAGTTGTTCGACTTACTCACGCTCTCCAAGGCGCTGGTCTATTTCAGCACGTCGCTCCGTTCCAACGAGGTTGTACTGCGTAAACTCGTACGCACACCGGCGATCAAACAGTACGAAGAAGATGAGGAACTGCTCGAGGACGTGATCGTCGAAACCAAGCAGGCCATCGAGATGGCGCAGATCTACTCCACCATTCTGGCGGGGATGATGGATGCGTTCGCATCGGTCATCTCCAACAACCTAAACATGGTCATGAAGCTCCTGACCTCGGTGACTATCATCCTCTCGTTGCCGGCTACGGTAGCGGCCTTCTATGGGATGAACGTCGGTGTGCCCCTCGGCACGAGTCCGCACGCCTTCGGGCTGATCCTCTTGATGTCGTTCGGCCTGTCTGGACTGGCGGCTCTGCTCTTCTGGAGACGCCACTACCTGTAGCAGGGATTGCTCCTCGGCTCCACATGGTCTGGGGCCGGCCGAGGTCGTCGAGACCGCGGAGACCTACGCGCCGGCCGCCGTCTGCCGTGCTTCCGCGTAGTCCAGTGGCGGGTCGGGAATGCCCGCCTGGACTATGCGATTGCGCCCCGCGCGTTTCGCTTCATACAGAGCCTCGTCGGCGCGCAGCACTAAGTTGTCGAGGTCGGTGGCGTCGCGCGGGCATGTGGCTACGCCTCCGCTCACGGTGATGACCACACCGCTGGGGATGCCCAGGCCGGAGTGCATGATGTCCGCCACGCCGGAGCACAAGCGGTTGGCCAGGAACACGGCCTTGCGCCCAGGTGTGTCGGGCAGCAGCAGCACGAACTCCTCGCCGCCATATCGACCGCAGATGTCGCTCTGCCGGATGCTGTCATGCAGGTATCTAGCCACACTCTGCAGCACTTTGTCCCCGGTAGGATGACCGTACGTGTCGTTGACGAGTTTGAAATGGTCCACATCCAGCATGAGCAACGTGAGCGGCAGTTGATGGCGCAGGCTGCGGGCGACTTCCTCCTCGGCTCGTTTCTCGAAGAACCGGCGGTTGTAGAGGTTGGTGAGAGGATCGGTGACGACCTCGCGACGGATGCCGTCATATTTCTGGGCCGTGGCAAGAGAGGTTTGGATATGGCCGACCAGGGTGTCGAGCACGACCGGGCTGAGGTCGGCGAATGCGTCTGGCTGAGCCGCCGCCGCGAGCAGGGATAGGGTCACGCGGCCGTCGAGCTTGAAGGGCAGCGAGAGCTGAGATCGCATAGTCGGCGGGAACATGGCGCATTGGTGGTCGCGCGTGCTGCCGATCGCGCAGTCCCGGAACGACGACCGCACCGGGCAGCGCGCGTAGTAGCTGCAGCAGCCCACGTTGATCTCGCCGTCTTCGCAGCCCGCTACGCCCTGTAGGCTGAATTCGCCCCCCTCCTCTGCCAGAAGTGCCACGATGTCGGCGGAGAGCAGCTGTTTCGAGAGATTGAGAGCCTTGGTCTTGGTCTCCCGGTAGGGAAGTGCCGCGTTGAGTTCCTGAGCGATCTCACTGAGGCGGATAAGCTGGTTGTTGAAGTTGCGCAGACGGTAGAGGTCGGCACGGACGGTCTCCACCTCCAAGACTTCAAGGTCGGAGAAGCTGTCGACCACGCCGGTCATCAGGTTCTCCAGGCCCGCATGTAGCGTCTTGCCGCCGGCCGTCTCCTCGGACTCGCGGTTGCTGGCCTGTAGCCGCCGGAAGAGAGTGTCGACCGCCCGGTAGACCCAATAGTCGAGCAGAACGGTCAGTAGAATGAACAGCACGGCAAGAGCAAGACCTACGTAGGGAGCCTGCTGCGAGAGCAGCAACAGGGCGGTAAGGATGCAGGCGCATAGTATCTTTAAGGCCAGCGCCAAGCGGGCCCTCGATAGTATCGCGCCGCCTCGGCTCAGAGGACTCGTCCCCGTTCCGGCGTTCGAGGAACGGTGTACGCCCTCGGTATGTGGTGCGATTCCGTCCATGTCGTGCGCCCGGTGCGTCCCCCCGTTCCGTGGCTGTCTGCTCCGTTCAACGACAGTACCGGCAAAAGGCAACGCGGGCGTCGGTCGGGCCGGTTGTCCGCATAGGCGCCATGCTCTAGAATTGGCCGACGAGTAGGGGTCTCGGATGGGGCCGGCGGGCCGCGGTCCGCCGGCCCCTTTGTATGAGCGCGCATGCATGCGGGAGGCTACGAGGGCGGATGGAGCGGCAGTGAGCGTCGACACGTACGCGTTGATCGTGGTGGTCGTGGTAGCCCTGGCTTTCGACCTCATGAACGGCTTCCACGACGGCTGCAACGCCGTATCCACGGTCATCTACACGGGGGCACTTAAGCCCCGCACGGCCATCGCCATCGCCGCCGCTTTCAACTTCCTTGGGCCGCTGATTATGGGTGTGGCTGTGGCGAAGACCATCGGCGGGGTGATCAATTCCGCCGACGCGACGGCCCACCTGGTGGTCGCCGCTCTGTTGGGGGCTCTGCTATGGGACATCCTCACGTGGGTCTGGGCTCTGCCCGTGAGTTCGTCCCATGCACTGGTGGGAGGTCTGCTGGGCGCCGGTCTCGCCGCTCTCGGCCCAGACGGCATCAACCGGCACAAAGTGCTGCTGATCTTCGCGTCGCTGCTCGTGTCTCCGGTGATCGGCATTGCCACGGGGTTCTTACTCATGTCGATCAGCCGCTTCATCCTGCAAAAGATAAGGCTGAACCTTGACAAGGCCGACGCGTTCTACCGGCACATGCAGGTGATCTCATCCAGTTGGGTGTCGTTCAGCCACGGGTCCAACGATGCCACCAAGGTCATGGGCATCATCGTGATCTTTCTGGCGGCCAGCAAGGGCCTGAGCGTCAACGATTACATTGGACAGCATGGGTTTCCAATGTGGGTGATCCTCGCCTGCGCCGCCGTTATGGGTGTGGGCACCTATCTGTCGGTGCGGTCCTTCCGTCTGATCCGTACGTTGGGCGAGAAGATCACCCAGCTTCACCCGGTCAATGGGTTCAGCGCAGAGGTGGGCGGGGCCGTGGTGATACAGGTGGCCTCTCTGTTCGGGTTGCCCGTCTCGACCACCCATGTGGTCACTTCGGCGGTGACGGGCACCGGTCTGGCCACCGGTCTCGGGTCGGTCAGTTGGAAGGTGTTCCGTGCTATCATGCTGGCGTGGGTGGTTACGCTGCCGTTCTGCGCGGGGGCTGCTGCCCTTTTTTATTACGCCCTGAACCTGATCTTCTAGGGTTCCGGAAGGGGGTTCGTCATGCCGGATTCAGCTATGGGGAAGATCCGAAAGAAGCTCGCGGGCCAGAGTTCTTTGGAGGGCGCTCTCGATGCCATGGGCAAGGAGCGCGAGGAGCAGGTGCTCTTCCGCATCCGGGAGTTCACCGACCTGGTGGTGCGCATCGTCGACGAGCTCGAAGAGGCCGTCCGTCACTTCGCCGCCGACGAGTACGAAGACCTGGCTGAGAGCGTGAAAGGTCTCGACGCCCTCGAGAGCCAGGCCGATGACGGCAAAGAAGAGATCGCCGATCGACTGGCTCTGGGTGGCGTCTTCTTCATGGGTCGCGCCGATCTGGCCCGGCTTGTCACGTCGGTGGACAGGATCGCGAACTACGCCGTCGGGGCCGCCGATCGCATCGCGATGCGCCCCATCAGCCTGCCCCCAGAGCTCAACAAGTTGCTCATTCAGATGGTGAAGATCGACGTGGAAGCAGTGCGGAAGCTGCGAGACGCGGTGTTCGCCATGCGGGGCGACTTCAGGGAGTCCATCGAGATCGCTCAGCAGGTGGACAAGATCGAGAGTCGCGCGGACGAGGTCTTTGCCACCATGTACCGCTTCATGTACGACTGGGACACCGATTTCAAGACGTTCCACCAGTTGAAGTCGATCATCGAGCGGCTGGAATCCATCGCCGACGCGTGCGCCGAGAACGCCGAACTGATCCGCCATATGGCACTGGAGTACCTGGACTACCGTTAGCCGCTGCGCTTCACCTTGCGCACGCGGGCGGGAGGCGGTTCCACCAAAGACAAGTCGTCGTGCTCCCCCAAGGTCTCGATGGGGATGAGCTGCAGGCGCTTCACGCCCAGCAGCACCAGGAATCCCGCGGTTATCAGCACAGAGGCGATGGGGCTGAGTATCCCGTACGATCCGGAGACGGTCTGGACCAGTAGGAACCACCACCCCTCCCACCAGCGCAGCTCGCTGCTGACGACCAGATACACATAGAGAAGAGCGGGTGCCGTCAGGCCTGATATCAGCACGAGGCGGTTGGCGAAGGGGCGGCGCCTGCGCGCGCCGGAGTTGCGCCTCGGCTCCGCGAAGCACGTCACCATCGGCCACGCCCAGGCCGCGGTGATGCCGGTCAGCATCGAGAATGGCGACGACGACGTGAGCAGCGTCAGCCCGGCCACCAGGACCAGAAGCCCGACGCTGAGCTTGACCGTCTCGGCCATCACGAGGGGCTCTCGGGGCCGCAGGTAGCCCAGGAAATGGCGACTCACGAAGAGCATCGCCAGACCGACGACCACTAAGGCCGCGGTGGTCAGGTACTCGGGACGCCGAGCCGGCAGGTCTTGGGGTGGAGCGGGCAGCCGATAGTGAGGCACCAGGCCGGCGCGGGCCGCTACCCAGGACAGCAGTAGTAGCCCCAGCAGGGGAAGCACGAACGATGCCAGATTGCGCAAGTAGCGCAGCCAGGCGTCGGGCCGGATCCGGGTCACGGCCAGCCAGGTGAGGGCCATCAGCGTTCCAGGCAGCAGCATAAGAGCACCGAGGATGCCCAGTGTGCGACTGGTCAGGTATCTCCCCGAACTGAGCACCACCGCGGTGCCGGGGTCCGAGGGGATCTCGGTGCCTCCGTCCAACGAGAGCACCAGTCGTTCCATGGACGCGCCTTGGGTGGCCAGGCCGGCGGCGGTCGTCCTGCCGGGGCCCGTGTCGAACAGCATGAGAGCCGGCACTCCCAGGCGGAGGCCGGCGGTCTGCTCGCCGGAGCAGAGAGTCAAGGCGTGATCGGCTACCTGCGTCGCGAGTCCGGGCGATCGGATGCCGAGGCCCGCCTTGTCCAGTGTTGCCGCCGCAAGCTGGAGATACCACCCAGGAGTGGTGCTCTTGGGACCTTCGATGCCCGCCTGTAGCTGGTCCCGGTCCTCGCGCCCGAGACCGTACATGGACAGCACCACACGGACGTCGCGCCCCCGGGGATCGTTGCGGAGAAAGTAGTCGACACCCAGCCCGCCGTAGCCCCCGCCGTCGCTGGAGAGGAAGATCAGGGTCTTCTCGTGAGGCCGGGCCGCGAAGACCTGTATGAGGTCCAAGAGGATGCCCGTACCACTTGCCGTGGCCAGAGGCGGGGTCTTGGTGGCGGATGTAGACGAACCGGCGAGAAGCGGGTCTCTCTGAGCCGCGACCAGGATGGTCCCCCGGCTCTCTCCTGGGAAGACCACTGCTACGTTGTTCAGGCTCACGGAGCGATCGCCGAGAGGGGCGGTGAACTCCTGCGTGTACGCCGGGATTGTGAGCGCCCGCAGGCGCCCGACGAACCATGTGGCGGCGTCCTTGTCGCCCTCTCCGCCCGCCGTGGTGTCAGCGAACCGCCCCGCGAACTCCTCGGTGGCTCGGAAGGCGCGGCTCGGCTCGAAGAACGTGGGTTCCGTGGAGACCTGCACGAAAGAGCTGGGAGACGAGATAGAGAAGAACACAGCAAGAACCGCCGGTAAGACGAGAGCCGTGCTCGCGATGTAGGTGATATTCCTCCACTGCCATATCCGATCCGCCAGCCGACGACGAACGGTCAGCTGCATCCGCTCTCCCTGGTAGGTGTCATGCCACCAGTATTGTAGCGCTACGTGTCGACCAGATGCGCCACCTGGTCGCAGATGGCCCGGCCGATCATCTTGGTCGCGACCAGATCTGGAGGGATGCTGTAGGTGCCGGCGTCGAGCATCTGCCGGAGGCGTATGACGCGGGAGAGCCGGAAGTCGCGGTCCTGCCCCGCCGCCGGCCGCGTGCTGACGCCACGGGCCTGGCTTGTGATCGGTGCCGGCACGGCGCACATAGTCGGGCGGGCGACGCCTGTCGCTGGATCACCGGCGGTCAAGCAGATGACCCTGGTGATCTCCTGTGTAGAGACGATCATGAGAAGGGGAAGGCGCTCGGCGTCATGATATCCTGGCCTTTCGGTCGGGGCCATTCGTTACTTGTTCAACGAGTGCGATGGGAGGGGGGTACGGGCGTGATCGGTATCGACGAAGCACTGGCCCTGGTTTTGGCCGAGGCCCGCCCTTTGGGCACTGAGGAACGTGTGCTGCCCGAGACCCTCGGGGCCGTTCTGGCGCAGGATATCCGTGCCTCTCACGATGTTCCCCCCTTCGCTAATTCAGCCATGGACGGTTTTGCGTTACTCGCTCGGGACACGGTCGGGGCGTCACGTGGGCGACCGGTCGAACTGCGTCTCACCGATACGATTCCGGCGGGTGTGTGGTCCGAGCGGCAGGTTGAGACGGGCGCGACAGCCAAGATCATGACGGGCGCCCCGCTTCCCCCCGGCGCCGACGCGGTGGTGGAGGTCGAGGCCACTGAGGAGTCCGGCGGCACCGTGCGTGTGTTCCGCGAGGTCACTTCCGGCACCAGCGTGCGGGAAGCCGGCGAAGACATCCGCGCCGGCGATCTGGTGCTCACGGCGGGAGACGCGGTCGGGCCGGCCGAGATCGGCATCATGGCCAGCCTGGGCTACCCGATCGTCAGTGTGTATCGACGTCCGAGTGTGGCCGTGGTCTCCACGGGGAGCGAACTCGTAGAGGTCGACCAGCCTCTCGGCCCCGGCCAGATACACAACTCGAACAGCTATACGCTGGAGGCGCTCTGTCGCCAGGTGGGGGCGCTGCCGGAACGACTCGGCATCGTGCCCGACGACTATGACGCCACCCTGCGACTGCTCGAGACGGGGCTGGCCTACGACGTGCTCATCACCTCTGGGGGCGTATCGGTGGGCGAGTTCGATTTCGTGAAGGAAGCCCAAGCGGCCTTGGGGGTCGAGCGCCGGCTCTGGCAGGTGGCCATGAAACCAGGAAAGCCGCTGGCATTCGGCGTGCGCGGCGATTGCCTGGTGTTCGGGTTGCCCGGCAACCCGGTGGCGGCTATGGTGTCCTTCGAGCTCTTCGTCCGTCCGGCGCTGCTACGGCTCATGGGGCACCGCCGGGTCGTGCGGACACGCTATCGGGCTGTGCTCGAGGAGGATGTGTCCAATCGCCACGATCGGGAATACGTGGTGCGGGTCCGCGCCTGGCGCGAAGAAGGCACGTGGCACGTCAGCTCCACAGGGCCCCAAGGTTCGGGCATGTTGCGCTCGATGGTCAAGGCCGACGGGCTCGCTTTCGTGCCGGCGGAGACGGGTGGCCTCAAGAGAGGTGACGAGGTCGACCTCCTGTTGTTGCGCGAGGAGATGCGGGAGCTGTGACCCGTTGTCGTGCGCGCCGGCGAGGGGTAGAATGAAGGCATGATACCCAGTGTTGAGGACAAGGGTTCCCGGGCCGACGAAGGCGTTATCGCCCGGGTCCGTCGAACACGACAGTAGCCTGGCCGAATGTTCGCGCCGGGCTCTTTCTTTTCCTGGCCCAACGGCTTAGCGCCTGAGAAAGGAGAAGTGATGGCGAACCACTTCACTCCGGAAGAGCTGTCGAAAGACCTTGGGATGGAGACCAAGGATGTCATCCAGTTCTGTCTCGAGGAGAACATCCCCATTTACAAGGGCAAGATCGACCGCAGCCTGCTCACCGTTGTGATGAAGGCCAAGGGCATGGTCATCGCTGATCGGGAGGCCACCCCGGTCTAGCCGCGATTATTCGCCGCCGGGTGTGGAGAGTGCGCGCCCGGCGGAGGCTTTAGACTCGGCCCGCGAGCCGAGTCAGCGTCGTTGACAGCAGTCGACGGCGCCATATCTCGAGAGCGTCTTCTTCCTGCTGCGCTGCCGCGCCGGATGCGTCGGGCCGGCACCCGATGGGGTACGGGACGGTCACAGCCTCGGGTGTCTCGATGATCCAGCGACGTACCGCCAGCAGAAGGTCCAGTTCGTCCTGGGCTACCGCCACCGGGCCCGGGAGGTCAGGCCGCTGAAGTGACCGAACAGCCCGTCCGATCTCGAGTGCGGCGGTGGCCGCGGTTAGGGACAGGGAGGCGTGGAGTACTCCCATCCACACCACGTCGAGGTGCACCGTGTCCTCTGCGTCTGGGTCGGCCGACGGGGAGATGACGCCCATGCAGAGTCGTCGCGCCTCATCCAGCGCGAGATACGAGCGGCGGAGGCCGGCGAGGTCGTCGAGGGCTTCGCGCACCTCCTGTGCTTCCTCGTACCGGTGCTGGGCGGCCAGACCGTGCATCAGGTGACGGCCCCGGTCCAGTGGGTCATCGCCCACCGGTCTGGGTCCCGTTCCCGTCATCCAGCCGACGAGCTCCTCGACTAGGGCATCGTGGCGCAGGAGTTGCTGCTCGTCCCCGGTGCAGGGGGCCAGGCAGTGGGTGGTCTGTGCGTAGAGGCACGGGCCCGCGGTCGCCCGCCCCGCGCAGCGCCTGATGGGGTAGCAGCGTCGCAGAAGGTCGAGCGCTGCCGTGACGCGGGCACGCCCGCGGAACGGGCCGAGCACTAGTGTCTCGGCACCGGGCTCGGCTCGACCGGGGCCGAAGCGGTTGGTGGCGTACAGACGCAGACCAGGGCTGTGCCGCGCCACCTTGAGGTAGTGGTAGTTCTCGGGCCTCCGGCCGTGGACGTTGGCGCTGGGTCTGTGTTCGAGAATGAGTTCCTGTTCCCGCACGACCGCCGTGAGAGACGATCCTGTCTCCTCGAAGATGACTCGGTCCAGCCGTCTCACGGCCTGCCGCACCTTTCGCGGGTGGTCGCTTCGAGGCAGAAAGTAGGAGCGCACCCGATCACGCAGGCGCTCCGCCCTTCCCACGTAGAGAACCTCCCCGTCAGGGGCTAGGAACAGGTATGCCCCCGGTGTGCGAGGCAGGTCGCATGTGAGGGCGATCTTGTGTCGGTCCCTCCGCTGACTTGGGTCCACGTGAGCACGCAGCTGGTCCAGAGTCGTGATGCCCTGTTCTTGCAGACGGCCGACGAGGGTCAGGAAGACGTGCGCGGTGGCTTCGGCGTCGGCGAGGGCGCGGTGATTGGCTACCACCGGCGAACCCATCGCCGCGGCCACGGTGCCCAGCTTGTAGTTGGCCAGTCCGGGGGCGGCGTAGCGGGCCAGGGAGACCGTATCGATGGCTCCCTCAGCGAGGCGGCGCCCGCGCAGACGGGTGAGTTCGTAGTTCAGGAAGCTCAGGTCAAACGGCGCGTTGTGCGCCACGATCACCGCGTCGCGCGTGAAATCGAGGAAATGGGGCATCACCTGCTCGATGCGCGGGGCGCTCCGCACCATCTGGGGGGTGATGCCGGTGATCTGCACGATCATGTGAGGGATGGGCCGGAGCGGGTTCACCAGCGTCTCGAACGTGCCCACCTGCTGGAGGCCTTCGATGCGCACCGCACCGATCTCGGTGATCTTGCCCGGTCCGGGCCGGGCGCCTGTAGTCTCCAGGTCGACCACCACGAACGACACTGTGCTCAGGTCGAGGTCGAGGCGGCGGGCGTCGGCGAGGCCGATGGTCGTGGGGCTCGTCCAACAGAAGCGCAGGTCATCGGCGACGAGGGTGCCCATGATCTGGTGACAGAGGGGGACGGGCGCCGCGCGTAGGGCCAGCAGGCGCTCGGCGGCCTCCAGATAGTCGAGAGGCTCGCCGGTCAGGAGGAGGAGGTCGTGCAGGTCGTCGGCGAGGGTGAGGGAGAGTTGGAGCTGCACTAGCCGCTCAGGGTCGGGGAGCGCTTCGGAGCGGGCCGGCGGCTGTCACTCGGGCAGGTTTCCCTCGAGGACCGAGGCCGCCTGCGCACGTTCGACCAGTCGGGCCTGGTAGGTCTCGACCCGGGATACCGCCACCGCGGCATACTCCCGGTCGGCCAAACCGGCCGCGTTGATGCGGGCGTTGCGAAGCGAGCCCTTCACTGCGGCTTCCGCGAGGTGCATGGCGGCCGCCAAGTCGCCTCGGGCCGGGGAATCTATCGCGGGTGCGGTCTGGATAGCTAGGGCGAGGATCTCGAGCCCCGCCTCCGCGACCTCCAGAGGCACCTCGATGGCTCCGACGAGGGCCGAGTCGAGGGCGGCCTCC
>CAZDGO010000043.1:0-11082 GCA_964504825.1 uncultured Gaiellales bacterium | reverse complement strand
AACGGGAAGAGGCTCACCGCCACCGACAACCCCCCCTCAGGTTGGTCTATGAGGGTGCCCGCCATGATGAGGGGAATGACCAACGGGATGATGGCCACGTAGATCAGCTGATTGGCTTCCCGCAGGCTCCGCGCCATCACCCCGAGCGTGGCAAAGATCGCGGCGTAGAGGAAGAAGCCCAGGAGGAAGTAGGCCAGCGTCCACGGGACGAAACCGGCGGGCAGCCCGAAATCGCCCGCGCTCTCGATCAACCGCCGTGCCTGGCTCAGCCCCAGCAGGCCGACGCCGAGCCAGATGACCATCTGCAGCAGGCCCACGCCGGCCAGGCCCACGATCTTGCCGAGCATCAGGTCGCGCGCCCGCAGGGAAACAAGCAGCACCTCGGCCGTGCGGTTCTCCTTCTCCTTGGAGACGCTGGTCAGCATGAAGCCGCCGGTCATCACCAGGACCAAGTACAGGATGAAGAGCGCGGCGTAGGGTACGGCGAACGCCAGAGGGCCTGCCGCGGAACGGCCTTCCCCGGCAGGCGCCAAGGACTTGGTCTCCAGCTGCGGAGCCGGATCGAAAAGGAGGGCCGCCACCCGCTGGTCTCCGGTGAGTCCGTAGTTCAGTGAGTACGTGACGAGAGGGCTCACTAGGTCAGGAGCCAGCGGCCGGTAGTCCTTGGTCACGATCGAGAGGGCCCCGGTCTGAACGTAGTCGGCGGGGATGAGGTAGTACTGGGTCACATCGCCGCGGCGAAGGGCGCTCTGCGCGGACGCCTCGTCCGCGAAGGGCCGGAGCATGTCCGCGGGCAGGTCGAGCGGGAGGTTACGGAGGATCCCAGACTGGTCCACGTAGCCGATGGCAGGCGTGGTCGCGCCGGGACCGGGCGTGAGCGTGCCGGTCTCTCCCAAAGACCGCTGGGTGAGCGCCTGCATGCCCACGGTGAGCACCAGGAGAGTCAGTGGTAGCAGGAACGTAGTGAGCCAGAACGACCTCCTGCCGATGGTCGTCAAGAACTCACGCCTGATCACGAGCGAGACGATGCGGGCGCTCTGCGCGGACTTCACGTCAGACTCCCTTCGAGCGGGCGGCTTCCACGACGCCACGCAGGCTCATATGTGTTCCGTAGCGCAGCATGCCCCGACGGAACACGCGCGGCGCGATAACCACCACAGCCGCCGCGGAGAGCACCAGGAGGACCCACCCGCCTGCCAGTTGCCAGAAGGGGATGGCCGTGGCTCCCCACCGGAACGCCACCATGGAGAAACTGGTGGTGGGGAACAACGTGAAGAACACCAGGACGGGACTGTTCGGGCTTCCGAACACGAGGGCCAACAAGAACAAGGGCAAGAGGAAGATGATCGAGAGCGCGCTCGATATCTGCTGTCCCTGCTGGAAATCGGTGACCACCGCCCCCAATGCCACCATGATGCCGGCCGCCAGAATGTACGAGGGCACGAAAAATAGGACCATCGTGACCATGAACCAGACCGACACGTGCACCTCTCGCAGCGGTTCCAGGAACCGGGCGCCCACCATGAGTCCCAGCGTTCCCACCGCCACCCAGATGAAGACCTGCGTGAGGGCTACGGCCACCAGCCCGGCCGTCTTGCCCCCGATGAGCTCGTTGGCCGAGACGGAGGTGACCATAACCTCCACCGTCCTGTTCTCCTTTTCGTCGGTCACTGCCTGCAGCAGGTAGCCGGAGGTGGACATGATCGAGAACATGAAAAACAGGCCCAGCGCTAGGGGGATGACGAAGCCGGCGCCCCGTTGCGCCCCATCGCCCCCCTTGCCGTCGAGCGAGCGCATCACTACGTCCGTGGGGCCCGCCAGCGCACGCGCGCGCACGCCTTCCGGCGCTCTGGTCAGCAGGCTGCTCCGCAGGAGACCCTCGAACGCGTCCAGCACGTTGACCGACGGACGATCCTTCCAGTGGTAGGCCTGGACTCGGCCGGAGGCCATGTAGTCCTGCGGCAGGACGAAGAGGGCCTGGATCTCGCCCGCGCTGAGGGCCGGTTGGGCCTCGATCAGGTTCGCGTAGGCCACGAACCGAGTTGTACCGGACGTGGACCCAGAGCCCGTGCCCGCGCCGCCTCCGAACTGAGCGCCGGCACCGATGACGCCCGCCTGATCCACGTAGCCCACTGTGGTCGAGCCGCGTTCGGAGTTCAGGGAGACAAGGATGCTTATCCCCACCACCACCAGCAGGCCCGCCGGCAGACCCAGCGTGAGCAGCACGAACCCCTTGCCTTTCGTGCGTTTGAGGTACTCGCGCCGCGCCACCAGCCAGAGCTTATGCATGCTCGGACACCACCGAGATGAATATGTCATCGAGAGAGGGCTCGGCCAGTTCGAACCGGTCGATCTTCACATCGGGCCGCTGGGCCAGCGCCCGAAACACATCCTGCGGATCCGCGCCGGAGGCCAGGGACAGACGCCAGTCGCCGTCCTCCATTCGCGCCTCCAGAATCCCGGGGAGACCGCTGAAGTCCCCCTCGCCGTGGATGGTGACCGCGTTGCCGGCGAAGCTGCGCTTGATCTCGTCCACGGCTCCATAGAGCACGGTGCTGCCGTGGTCTATGAGAGCGATGCGGCTACAGAGGGCCTCCACCTGGTACATCTGGTGCGTCGACATAATGATGGTGCGGTCGGCCGCCGTCTGCTCGGCCAGGATGTCTTTGACCAGGCGCATGTTCACCGGGTCGAGTCCGCTGAAGGGTTCGTCCACCACGATCAGTTCCGGCTGGTGCACCAGCGTGGCGATGAGCTGGGCCTTCTGCTGCATGCCCTTGCTCAACTCGCTCACCTTCTTCGCCCGATAGTCCAACAGATCCATCCGCTCGAGCCACGCGGGCATGCGGCGTTTGGCCTCTGCGTCGCTGAGCCCCTTGAGCGTGGCCAGATAGACCAGGGTGGGTTCGAGCTTCTGATCCAGGTAGAGGCCGCGTTCCTCCGGCAGGTAGCCGATGCGGTTCTTCTTGGCCTCGTCCAGCCGTCCCCCGAGAATGTCCACCTCGCCCGCATCGGGCAGGTAGATGCCCAGCATCACCCGGATGGCGGTGGTCTTGCCGGCCCCGTTCGGCCCGAGCAGGCCGAAGATCTCGCCCGGATTCACCTCGAAGGACACGTCGTTAACAGCAACCGTCTCGCCGAACGCCTTGCGCAGCTTGGACACCGAAACCGTGGGCATGGCTCTCCTACCCTGGATGGACCGCCGAGGACTCGCCGCCGCTACGGCCGCCGCATTTCGTCCCAGCGTTTGGGCTCAACGGCGCAGAAGTACCCGTCCCGCAACCCGTAGGCACGGTAGACGGGACAACTCGTACAGATGCAGCCGACAGTACGTACGCGCAGAGGACTCAGGCCCCGGGCACAGTAGAGGAGCGTACCGTCGTCGGGCTTGCTGGGGCAGCCCGGACAGTTGCAGCGAGTGGTGTTCTTTTCCTCATCTGGGACCGGGCTCCCGGGGAGTTCATCTTCCATTTCCGTCTCCTCCTTCGTTCGTACCAGGCCTTGGTCGCGCGGCGGTGGTCGTTCCAGGTCGCGCTCCACCTGATCCATGGAGTAATGCCGTCTCTTGTGGTCGGTTGCATCCTTCTCTCATCGTGAAAATACAAAGAAAAAGCCATCGAGAGATAGCATGTCTTGCGGCAGGGGCCCGACGGCTGTGCTGGGACGATCCTACTCCATGCCAACCACGGATTCAAAGCAGCGCCCCGTCATCGCCCGATCGCAGAGTGACGCAGCCGCACCCATCACGTGGACAGTGTGGTCTCTCTGGTTCGCCCAGAGCCAGTGCGTGGCGCAGGCCTCAGCAAGAAAACACGCGGGGCATGCGGGCTCGTGTGGCCGTCGTGAGACCCAGACGCTCGAAGACCCGACGGATGTGCACATCAACGGGAAGGTCTCCGCGTCGCTCACACGGATGTGAACACGTAGGCCGAGTCGAAGGTGCCGCTGCGGTCGGCAAGCAAACCGGCCAGTCTTGGGCTGACCAGGTCTCCGCACATGGCGGCAACGATGGCCGGCACGCTCCAGGCGGAGAGCGCGAAGACCACGGCGGAGACCGTCAGGGCCGCCGCTCCGGATGCAAGGTCGAAGAGTCCGAGGGCAGCCGACGCAGTGGCATTGCGTGACCTCTTCGGGTACATCGAGGACCTCGCGGTTCAGAAGCTCGAGTAGGTGCGAACGGTGGCGCCGGGCGGGACCGCCTCCACGGCTCGCGGCCCGCCCAGCCCACCAGCCGCCGGTCGAAGACACCTTTGAGACCATCGCGGCGGACCCGCCCGCGCGTGGACATCATGGACGAGGCGATCGAGATCTGTAAGCTCCGGCAGCATGAACGGATGCCGTTAGCCCATCATTGCCAAGGTCAGCCCTCGCTAGCAGAAACGCATAAACTGGTACGGTGCACAAGAAGGCGGTTTCGAGGTAGGATGCCTGCAAACCCGCTCTGGGGGTACGCCCCAACGTTCCTTACCATCTCACGGTCGCCGTCCGCCGGCGGGGCCTTGGCTCAAGGAGTTCAAAGTGGCCACCCGCACCATTCTCATTACCGGAGCGGCAGGTAACCTGGGCAGCCTGTTTGCCCGCCGGTTGACTACCACCGAGCACACCCAGCGGCTCATGGTGCACCACAAGGATGTTGGCGACGACCTGGCGAGAGCAGACCGCGTACAGGTCGTCAGAGCGGATCTCGCCGTGCCGCAGTCACTCGCAGCCGCGGTCGCTGGCGTCGACACAGTCGTTCATTTCGCCGGGGTGCTCTTTGCGCCACGACCGGAGCGGTTTCTCCCGATTACCAACACCCAGTACTTCTCCAACCTCGTCGATGCCTGCCTCGCCGCGGGCGTCGAGCGCCTTGTGCTCATATCCTTCCCGCATGTCGAGGGGCCGACAGATCCCGAGCATCCCGCGACCGGGAGACTCGACGGCGCCCCCATCTCCGTCCACGCCCGCACGCGACTTGCGGAGGAGCGCCTCCTCTTCGCCCGCACGGCCGGCACGCGTACGACGCCCGTCTCCCTGAGGCTGGGTATGGTCTACGGCCGCGGCATACTCATGACCCAAGCGGCGCGCTGGCTGGCCCGCCGTCATCTACTCGCGGTGTGGCGTGAGCCCACCTGGGTTCACCTCATAGCCACCGCCGACTTTCTCGAGGCCACCCTGGCGGCGGCCACGGCAGACGGCATTACCGGCATCTACCACGCCGGCGACGAGAAGCCGACGACCCTGCAGGAGTTCCTCGATGAAGCCTGCCGCCTCTGGGGAGTGCACCCCCCCTGGCGCCTGCCCACTTGGACGATCTACACGGCAGCAGCCACCTGCGAGCTTGCCGCTACGCTTGGAGGGACGAGGTCACCGCTGACCCGCGACTTCATCACGATCGGGCGCGTTTCGTATTGCGGTGATACGCGGCGCTTTCGGTCGGAGCTGCTGCCGCGCCTGGCGTCTCCGACCTTCGACACGGGGAAGTCGACGCTCCTCTGAAAGCCTGAACGCGACCGTAGGTGCGAGCTCGCATGGGGCGCCGTGCAGCTGAACACGGCGGCTCTCGCTGACCTTGGCGAAAGCGAGTGGCCTGATGCCCAAAGCACTCACTTGATCACATTCGTCGCCGCCAACACGATAACCAGCGCTCCCAGCAGAATGCGGTAGACACTGAACACATTCAGCGTGTGGCCAGCCAGGTACCGCAGCAGCCAGGCGATGGCCGCGTAGCCGGAGGCAAACGCCACGACGCCGGCGATTCGTCGCCTCGACCGATGCGCCGCCACCACTCCCGATCTCGCGCAGCTCGAACAGTCCGCTGAGCACCACCGCGGGCACCGACAGCATCTCCGAGGTTTGTTGCGGTCAAAGTCCGCCGTTTGGAACCGATACGCTCCGCGATGAGCATGACACACGAGAACACGATGAGCGCACAGCCGATCAGAAGGAGAGCACGCGCGCTCGACTCGATCTGATCTTTGAACACGAGGCCGAAGAAGGAGATGGGGATGGTGGCGAGGATGATGAACCAGCCAAGTCTGGCCTCACGGCTCTTCTGCCTGAAGGGTAGCCTCAGCTCATGCGTCCAGCTCAAGGCGATCCGCCAGAGGTCGCGGCGGAAGTACAGGAGCACCGCGGCCATCGTTCCCAGTTGGATGACCGCACTGAATCCGGCGCCCGGGTCTTCCCATCCGAATAGGGCGGGAAGGATGCGCAGGTGTGCGCTGGACGATATGGGGAGGAACTCCGTCAGGCCCTGAACCAGGCCGAGGACGATCGCCTTGATGGCGCTCACAATGGCGTGCGGTCAGCACCTTCGAGGCTGGGTGCGATCAAGATGTGGCGCTGTGTCCGAGTGATTGCGGCCTCACTATCAGCTATTCCGCCTCATGCTACCACCCACTGCGTCAATCAGAGGCGATGCCCCCGACGAGAACGTGCCAGAGGAGCCGCCCTGTGCCCGTGGACGGCTTCACCGACTCATAGACATGGGTCAGCCAACGGAAGTCACTCTCATGCTGGCTCAGTACCGGATCGGGTGAGATGGCCTCCCAGAGACGGCATAGGTAGCTGTAGTCGGCCGCGAACGCATCACGCACATTGTTGTTTGGCAGACAGTCCTGGGCGGCGTCGATCGCGTCATACTCAGCATGAGTCCCCGATAGACGCACACAGGTCAGGATTCAAGGTCGACAAGAATCCTGTCTCCTTCCAGCTTGACATCGTGCGTCTTGATCGGTCGGGGCGATTTCAGAAGCTTGCCGGCGGCCAACATGATCCCCGTCCAGTCCGTCCAGCGAACAACGTGACCATCAGTGAGGTCGAATTGGCTGTGGTGCCGCGGGCAAGAAACGATGGTCCCTTCGAGCGTGCCCTGAGAGAGCTTTCCGCCCATGTGGGGGCAACGATTGTCGGCCGAGTAGTACCTATCTCCCACTCTGGCTAAAAAGATTTCTTGTCCGCCGACGCTCACGTGCTTCATGGATCCGTCGGCGAACTCGTCGGTTTTCGCGACCCCTACGAATGTACTCACGGATTGCCTCCCCTTTTGTCCTTGCGCTTCGCGGCATCTGCTCTTCTGCCCCGTGCTCGCTGGCAGTGACGTCAGTGTATCTCAGACGGCTGGAGGGGCAGCGCACACACGAGAGCGTTGTGTTCACGGGCGCCTTGGAACCGTGCTGTGGCCCGCGTCGCCCTTCAACCCGATCTCGCGCTCTTTGTGGCCGCGCTTGGGTTTGACCTGGATGGCCGCGCGGCGCCATCGGACACGTCCGTCTACCCGAAGAAGGTCTGAGCGACCTCGTACAACGAGGGCGGCACCGTCTTGACGGTCGCCAAGGCCTCGGTCAGCGGGCACGACTCGATGGAGTCGCCGCGAAGGGCGGCCATCCTGCCCCACTCACCCGCCTGCACCATCTCCGCGGCTTTCACCCCGTAGCGGGTCGCCAGCACGCGATCCCTAGATGTGGGAGTGCCACCGCGCTGCACGTAGCCCAAGATGGTGACCCGGGCCTCGATGCCGGCGAGACGTTCGATCTCCTTCGCAAGCACCGAGCCCACCCCACCAAGGCGCACGTGTCCGAAGGCGTCCACGTCGTTGGACAGGAGTACGGTCTCCTCCCTACCCGCCCGCCAGCTCAATGTGGCCCCTTCGCTCACCACGACGATGGAGAAACGCTTACCGCGGGCGGCCCGCTGCTGCAGCAGCTCGCAGACTTCCTCCATCGGCATAGGGAACTCAGGGATGAGGACGATGTCGGCGCCCCCGGCGATGCCCGCCATGACGGCGATCCATCCGGTGTGGCGGCCCATGACTTCCACCACCATCACCCGGTTATGAGCCTCGGCCGTCGTGTGCAGTCGGTCTACCGCCTCTGTCGCTATCTGGACCGCGGTATCGAAACCGAAGGTGTAATCGGTGCCGGAGAGGTCGTTGTCTATGGTCTTGGGGACGCCCACCACGTTGAGCCCGAACTCCTGGTGCAGGCGAAGAGCGACGCCCAGGGTGTCCTCGCCGCCGATGGCTACCACCGCGTCGATGCCGTGGGTGCGCACGGTCTCCATGATCCGCCCGGCGCCATCCGGTTCGTTGTATGGGTTGGTGCGGGTGGTCCCCAGGATGGTACCACCAAGGGGGAGGATCCCTCGGATCCGGGCGAGCGATAGAGGACCGAGGTCATCTTCCACCAGACCACGCCATCCATCCCTGACCCCGCTGACCAGGCACTCGTGCCCGGAGATGGAACGGCGCGTCACCGCCCGGATGACGGCGTTCAGCCCGGGGCAGTCCCCGCCCCCGGTGAGTATGGCTATATGCATCGTGTCAAGCCTTTCCGAGTGCGAGCAGCAGCCCCCAGGTCATCTTGGCCGCCTGTCCGCGGGTCGCGTGCCCGTACGGAACAAACGTGGTAGCCGTCTTTCCGCTGATGATGCCGTGCTCGTAGCAGAGCGCCACCGCCTGACGCGCCTCCTCCGAGAGACCCTGCAGGTCGGAGAATACACCTAAAGCGGCTGGGCTGGGCGGGGCCAGCTTCCCTCCGGCCGCCCTAGCGATCATCAGTGCCAGTTGCACCCGAGTGATATCCGCGTATGGGTCGAACGTACCTGCCGCTCCTCGGACTATGCCGGCCGCCGCGGCCTCTTCTACATAGTCGAAGGGATACCGTGCCGGGTCGATCTGGACGGTGGGTTGCGGCACGTCGGAGAAGCTGGGATCTCCCCAGTTGGTCCACGTGCCGTCATGAAGACCCATCGCGTTCGTGATCACCTTGGCGAACTGGGCCCGCTTGATGGTGCGGTCGGGCCCGAATTGCGTCTCGCTCACTCCGTCGGCGATACGCCGGTCGGCCAGGCTCATGATCTGCGCGAAGAAGTGATGGGAGGGCAACACGTCACTGAACGAACGTGCCGGCATCTGTGTAAGAGCACCGTGGAGCAGCCGAGGCGCAAGAGCGTGCCCGGCACCCGCCGTCACGACCTCGCTGACCCAGTAGGGGGCTCCTCCGGGCACCACGGTCTCGACGAAGAGTCGCGACGGACCGGCCGGCGCCCACATCCAACCCATCCCCAGGCCCATCTCCGCCGCCGCGCGTGTCACCCAGGTCTCGGTGAGCGTGCCCGCGGGATCGGTCAGCAGTGCGCTCGTGGTCTCTGCGTCAAAGTCGACCTTCGTCACCGATATCCACGCTCCGTCGGGCGACCAGCGGGGCCGATACACGTCGATCTCGCCGGCAACCGCCAAGTGCACGGTCGGGACCGCGCGGATCGTTTCGTTCGTTGTGTCGTAGACGTAGAGCGCCACCAGATCGGGGTCGCTTCCAGCGCGTTCGTAGTCCATGTAGGCGATGTACCGGCCATCGGGTGACCAGTCTCCATCCTCGGCGTTGGGAATCGTAGCCACCCCCTTGTTAGTGGCGGCGTCGTAGACCTCCAGGCGCATGGTCAGCATCGAGGTGACGGCGTCGATGACCTGGGCTCCGTAGAGCAACCGGCTGCCATCGGGCGAGACCCGCGGTCCCCCTTGTACGTCGACCATGGAGGCCCGGATTTCGTGGAGAGTGTCGGTGCCCGGCACGGTCACCCGCTCGACGTACTGCACCCAGACGTCGCCGGTAGCCGTGTCCTCGGCGAACCAGGCGGCTGCCCGGCCGTCGAGCGAACGGTGAGGCTCACGGTACACCTGCCCCACGGGCGCGCGGCGGAATAGTGACCCAAGATCGTCCGCGACCCCATCCCATTGGTATACGTCCGCGCCGGATACGTACAGCAGCCCCGCCGAGGGCGCCGCCTCCGCCGGTGCCGGTCGTACGACGACAACTCCCAGAACCAGCGCAACCGCGACCACGATCACACCGACTGCCGCACCTGCGACTCTTGCCATGACTCCCCCACTCCTGCCCATCTCGACCTCCGATCTTGTCACGACGATCATCGCACTCAGATCCTAGCGGCGCAGACCCCGCGATATACTGCGGATGTCAACGAACCCAGCCCACAGAGAGAGACTACTTCATGCCCCTGGCCTTTGCCACGCTCAATCGCGGTGTCGTTCCCTTCGGATTCTTCAACATCCGCACCGACATGGTGCTGCTTGCCCAGTATTTCGCCTTTGCCGACGAGGTCTGCGGTTGGATAGGGACGCTCGCGGCGACCAGCGACGATGTCGACACACGTCGGCCCGCATGGATCATCGCCGACCGCGCCCAGATGGGCGATCTGCACGGGGCCATGGCCGGAGACGATCTGTCCGGCTTCATCGGAACCGTCTATTCGCGCTTCCCGTTCCCAGAGTCGCGGGAGGACTTCCGTCAGGATCCAGACGGTCATCGCACCCGGCCGGAGATCGAACCCCTGATCGACCGCTTCGCGCAGCGGCAGGAGATCGTGATCCGCTCCACGGCGGCCGCGGGCATCGTCGAAATCGGTGAGTACACGTTCGATGAACCGGGGTTCGCCGAGCTGGTGCGGTATCTCTGGCGGGGGGGTTTCCCTCGCTGGAAGGACGACAGGCGGCCCGACTACATTGACCACATGGTGGAGGCGGTCTGTTCGTCGCCTTCGTGGCTCTTCCTAGGCGAGCACTGGCCGGAATAGCCGAGTGGATCTCGCTGCCAACGCCCAGTGCTGCGCCGATCTTGTCGCCATCGCCGACACCCTGGTGGCCGAACTCGACGACCTGACCTTCGGGCCCCCGGTCACTCACGCCTACAACCCCTTGATCTACGCGCGGGCACCCCACGCAGCCTACGTGACCCGCTACGGCGCCGGCCCCAAAGAGGTGCTACTGGTGGGCATGAACCCCGGCCCCTGGGGCATGGCGCAGACCGGCGTGCCCTTCGGGGAAGTGTCGCTGGTGCGTGACTGGATGGGCATTGACGGCGCCGTGGGCCGTCCGACGCACGAACATCCGGCCCGGCCCGTCACGGGCTTCGCCTGCCGCAGAAGCGAAGTCAGCGGCCGACGGCTGTGGGGATGGGCGCGGGACACGTTCGGCACTCCGGAAGCGTTCTTCGCCCGTTTCCTGGTGGTCAACTACTGTCCCCTACTCTTCCTGGAGGAGTCCGGGCGCAACCGCACCCCCGACCACCTGCCGGCCGCCGAGCA
>CAZDGO010000042.1:0-11094 GCA_964504825.1 uncultured Gaiellales bacterium | reverse complement strand
GTGGCGGCCGGCCTCAGCCGAGGCGAGGCCGGCCGCCCGAACAGGGGGGCTTCGTTACCAGCCCGGAGGCCGCGACACCGTGATGTGCGGGGCGACCTCTTCCTCCGTCGGCTCCCAACCCACCCGGATGCCCTCCGTGAGCGGGTTCACCTGGTGGGCGCCGGTACCTCGGGGGATGGGCGTCTTAGCTAGTTCTGCCCGCAGCTTCTTGGTCTCAGCCCAGTCGATCTCATAGGCACAGGCGTCTTCGTCGATGACGTTGATGGCCACCCCGTAGACGTCTCGGGCGCATCCGAGCGTGAGCCACTCGTCGGCCACGTCTTCGAGCACGAGCGCGGGGTCGCGGTCGAGAGGTTCCCCGTAGCCGCCACCACCGGAAGAGGTGTAGTAGATGTTGTCGCCGGCTTTCAGCCCGACTCCGGTGGCGTACATGCCGCAGTCCTTCTCCTCCTGAGTGCCCATGTTCACCTTGAGCGAGCCGCCGCCGCCGTTGGTACCGCCGGCGATGCCGAAGGGCGGAAAGATCTCCCGGTCGCCGTGGATGGTCATGGAGACCGGCGCCAACACCTGCAGCTCACGAACCAGGGCGAAGCCTCCGCGGTATTTGCCGTGCCCGCAGGAATCCGGACGGGCCTCGTACCGGGTGTAGAGGGTAGGGAACCAGCGCTCCTCGAGCTCCTGCGGGATGGTGCGCGCGTTGCAGAAGCGCATGAAGATGAGCGACTTGCCGTCTTTGTAGACGCGGGCGTTCTCTCCACCCACGGCCCAGGTGTATTGCACAAAGCCGCGCTTGGTGCGGGGGTTGGTGCCGCCCAGACAGAGGTTGGTGAGACTCACCGCGGCCGGAAAGACCCGCCAGGGTTTGGTGGAAGCCAGCGCCATCCCCAAGGTGGCGATAGCCACCGCCTCGATCTTGTCGAAAGCGCCCGAGCAGTAGCCGGTCGTGCCGGCGGGAAACTCCACGTCCACGCAGGTACCCAGCTTGGAGACCACGTTGAGCGTCCGCGTGACGCCGTGGTTCAAGGGGAACAGGTGTGGGAAACAGATCATGAAGCCCAGATAGTTGGCTCCGAGCAAGGTCGCCCGGGAACAGCCCCAAGAGGCCCGAGGCTGCGGATCCGAACCGGTCCAATCGAAGGTGAGGGTATCGCCCGCCACCGTGAGCGTGCAGCAGACCTTTATGGGATGTTCGTCAGCCGAGAGTACGTCCTTGTCGCCGAAGTCCTCCATGTAGAAGACACCGTCGGGGATGTCCTCCAAGTCTTTGCGCATGATGCGCTCGGTGTAGTCGAACTGCTCCTCGAAGGCCAGCTTGACCGTATCCGCCCCGTACTTGGTGGCCAAGTCGACGATCCGCCGCTGCATGAGGCGGCCGGCCTCGAACTGGGCGGTCACGTCGCCCACTCGCTCCGTGGCGCCCCGGATGTTGATAGCGAGCAGGTTCCATATCCCAGGGTCGATCTTGTTGTTGCGGTAGAGACGGGTCGGCGGGATGCGCAACCCTTCCGCGTAGCAGCTGTCGGCGTGCGGGTTGAAGGTGCCCGGGTAGGGTCCTCCGATGTCGGGCCAGTGCACGACGGTGCAGCCGAAGGCCAAGATCTCGCCCTCGTAGAAGATGGGCCGGATGAGCCGGGTGTCGTTGACGTGCGAGCCGGTGCGGTAGGGATCGCTGAAGAGGTACGAGTCTCCCTCCTCCATCGTGCTCGCCGGGATGTCTTTGAGGAGCTCCTTCACCGACTCCTCGAAGGAGCCGTAGTGGGCCGCCGCGTCGGTGTGGCCGTGGGCCACCAGCCGGCCGTCGGCGGTGAGAATGGCGTTCGAGCGGTCGCGGCCCATGCCGATGACCGGATGGTAGGCGATGCGCTCGATGGTAGTGCTGGCCTCGTAGGCGGCCGCCACGAAAGCGTTGCGCAACACCTCGAAGGTGATCAGGTCGAGTTTCATGTCCGTATCGACGGCGTGTGTCTCCACTGTTTGGTTCCCTTCCCCCTGGGTGGTCTCGGGCATCGTCATGGCTACCGATTGACCTTGATAATGAGGTTGCCGTAGCCGTCCACGGTGGCGGTGCAGCCCGGGGGCATCACCGTGGTCGTGTCCGGTTGCTCGACGATGGCCGGCCCATCGAAGCTTAGTCCGGTGGGCAGTTCGCCCCGTTCGTAGATAGCCGTGTCGGTGAACCCATTAGTCTCTTCAAAGTAGACCGGCCGGTGACCCTTGAGGCCCTTCCGGGCCGAGCCGGGATTATTTGCGAGCGGCAACTCGGGCTTCTGCACGGCGCCCCAGGCGATCACGCGCAGGTTGACGATCTCGATCTCGACATAGCCCCGGGGCAGGGTGTAGCCGTAGCGGGCTTCCATGGCCGTCAGGAAGGCTTCGGTGATCGCCCCCATGTCGGTGATGTCGCCCGGGGGCACGTCCACGGTGAAGTACTGTGACTGACTGAAGTACTTCACATCCACGAAGCGCTGGATGAGCGCGTTCGCGTCGGCGATGTCCTCGCTGCGCAGGGTATCCATGGCCTCGTTGACGAGGTCGTCGAGTTCCCGGTTGAGCGCCCCGAAGTCGAGTTCGCTCTCCACCTTGTGCATGGGGCGGGTGAACTCGTGTTTGATGTCCACCCGAGTGGCCCCGAAGGCCGACGCGTAACCGGGCAGCGGCGGGACGACGACAGTACCGA
Organism: uncultured Gaiellales bacterium; assembly: GCA_964504825.1. GTDB lineage: Bacteria > Actinomycetota > Thermoleophilia > RBG-16-64-13 > RBG-16-64-13 > JAJZQZ01. The sequence continues at coordinate 8,417 of CAZDGO010000042.1, read as the reverse complement.
CACCCACCTCGCGGGCCAAGTCGACCGCGTAGAGCGCGCCGCCGCCGCCATAGGGGACGATGGCGAAGTCACGCGGGTCCCAGCCCCGGGCCACGGTCTGCAGCCTGAGAGCCATCATGAGGTTCGAGGTAGCCACCTTGTACATTCCGAAGGCGGCCTCTTCCGCCGACCAGCCGTACCGTTCTCCGACCTTCTCCAGGAGGGCCTTGCGGGAGAGAGCGGCATCGACCTGCATCTCCCCGCCCAGGAAGTAGTCGGGGCTGATGCGGCCCAGGATGATCTGGCAGTCGGTGTTGGTGGGCTCGTCGCCGCCCATTCCGTAGCAGGCCGGACCGGGAACGGCGCCCATGCTGTGAGGGCCCACATTGAGGATGTTGCCCCGGTCGACCCACCCGATGGAGCCGCCGCCGGCGCCGATGTACACGGTATCTACCGACGGCAGGCAGCAGGGCACGTTCCAGAGGATCTTCCACTCGTGCGTGATGGCCGGCTTGCCTTGGTAGATCATGGAGACGTTGTTGGTGGTGCCTCCGGTCTCAAAGGCGATGACGTTGTCGAAGCCCGCCAAGCTGCCGATGTAGCCGGCCATGCCCACGGCGCCGGATACCGGCGAGGAGTGGAAGGTCCGGGCCGGCATCTTGATGGCTTCGTCCATGCCGATGATGCCGCCGCCGGAGGTCGTGAGCAGAATCTTCGATTTGTAGTTCCAGTCGCTCTCGAGACGACGGGCGAGCCCGGTGAGGTAGGTCTTGAGGATGGGCGCGATATAGGCGTTCAGCACCGTGGTGGTGGTACGCTCGAACTCGAGCATCTCGGGGCGTACTTTGTACGAGCAGGTGACGTCAACCTCCGGCCACTCCTCGCGGATGATCTCTTCGGTGCGGCGCTCGTGTTCGGGGTTCATGAAGGAGTCCATGTAGACTACGGCGATGGACTCGATGCCCCGCTTCTTGTATTTACGAACGGCGGCGCGTACGTCGTCCTCGTTGAGCGGCGTGATGACGTCGCCCCAAGGACCGATGCGCTCTTCAACTGTGAGAACGTCTCGCCGGGGGATGATAAGTTCTGGAGGATCCCAGTTGAGTTCGAAGGCCGAGATGCGCTCCGCCCGGCCGCCGCCGAGGACGTCCCGAAAGCCCTTGGTGGTGATAAGGCCGGTCTTGACACCCTTGCGCTCAAGGATGGCATTAGTCGATACGGTAGCCCCGTGACGGAAGGAGACGCACTCCTCCCCCGTCAGTCCAGCCCGCTCAAGGCCGTTGATTACTCCGTCGAAATACGTCGGCGGTGTGGAGGGCACCTTGCCGATGCGCTGCTCTCCCGTCTCGACATCGATGCCGATGACGTCGGTGAAGGTGCCACCGATATCCGTTCCTACTATGAACTTCCCCATACTGGCGATCTCCCTTGCTTCGCACTCGTCAACTATAGACACAGACATCCACACCGTCGTCGTAGTTCCTTCTCAAAGTCCCTCGCACCCACCTACCGCGCCGCCGACATCGGGGTCCCGGGCGACTATCGACGGCAACGGCGGGGGGCACACAGAGCGTGACCTCGACGACTTGGAACGTTCGAACTAGTTGAGATCCGCCGCGGTCAGAGACGCCACATTCGCCTGATCGACGATCTTGGTCTCGTTCGGGACCTGGGCGGGCACGCTCTTGCCGTTGAGGATGTCCACCGCGGTCTGCAGGGCAAGGGCTCCCCAACTGCCCGCCTTGAGCGCAGTCGTCATGGCGAGCTTACCCGCCTTGATCGACTCGATCGCCGGCGGAACGCCGTTGTATCCGGTGATCACGAGCTTGTCCAAACGCCCGGCGGCTTCGGCAGCCTGAACCGCACCCAGGGCAATCTCATCGTTCGCACAGTAGATCGCGCTGAGATCGGGGTTTGCGGTGAGAATGTTCTCTGCGTTCTTCAGGCCGTCTTCTTTGGTCAGCGGCGAGTTGACCTCAGCGACGATCTTGATGTCCGGGTACTTGGCAAGAGCTTCCTTCACACCCTGCTCCAAGTCCATGGCAAAGGAGGCGCCGGCGGGGCCCTTAAGCATGGCTACCGTTCCTTTCCCCCCGAGCTTCTTCGCGATCCATTCGCCGGTGTTGCGGCCGTCCTGCACGATGTCCATGCCGACATAGGTGGTCTCAAGATCGGGCCGCTTGATGGTACGGGCCAGACTGATGACCGGAATGCCCGCGGTCTTGGCCGCCTCGTAGGCGGCAATGCTCCCCTCAACCGAGATCGGCGACATGAGGATGGCATCCACCTTTTGCGTCGCGAGATCTTGGACACCGTTGACCTGGAGGCTCTGGTCCTCATTGGCGACGACCACGCGGACCGTCACGCCCAGTTCGGCGGCCTTAGCTTCGATCCCCTTTTGCATGCCCACGTAGAACGGGTTGGTCGCGCTCGCCAGCGAAAGGCCGATCGTGTACGGTCCGCCATTCGCGGTGGCGGTCGTCGCGGTAGAGGACGACGTGGTCGCCGCCTCGCTGCTCGCAGTTGGAGCGATCGTTGTGGTGGTGCTTCCGGTCGACCCGCAGCCGACAGCCGCAGCCGTTAGCGCGATGACCAAGGCGAGGAGTAGGATTCCAAGTCTCTTGGTCTGTAGATGCAACATGAGATACCCCCTTGTGTAGTGTGCACATACGTACCGAATCAACGACACGCCCTCCACCTACGGCTACTTTGACCCCTTGCGCAACATGCCCAGGCAAGCCGCGGCGATGAAGACCGTACCGATAACTACCTGCTGCCAGTAGTAGGGAACATTCATGAGATTGAGACCGTTCTGGAGAAAACCGATGAACAGCACCCCGAGCATGGCGCGTGGCACCGAGCCCTCGCCGCCACGTAGAGACGCCCCTCCCAGCACCACCGCAGCGATCGCAAAGAGCTCGAGCCCCACGCCGGCCGTCGATTCCCCGGCCCGCAGACGAGCCGCGAGCACCACTCCCGCCAGACCGGCCGTGAAGCCGCAAATAGCATAGGCGGCGATCGTGGCACGCGTGACGAAGATCCCCGAGAGGCGAGCGGCCTCCCGGTTACCTCCCACGGCGTGGACGCGAATGCCAAAGGTCGTCCTCTTGAGGAGCACATAGCCGCAGAGAACCACAACGACTGCCACCAGCGCCGGCACCGGGGCACCGAGGATCCTACCTTCGCCCAACCACGAGAAGCTCTCTGGAAGACCGAAGACGGCCGAGCCGCCGGTGAATCCGAGGGCCAGGCCGCGGGCGACCACAAGCATGCCCAAAGTGGCTATGAAAGGAGAGACGTTGAAATAGCTGATAACGAGGCCGTTGACCAGACCCACTGCGATCCCGGCGCCCAGACCGGCAAGTATGCCGGCCACGACACCATGCGCGACCATCACAAGCGCCGCGACCGAGCCGCTGAGAGCAAGTGTCGACCCCACGGACAAGTCGAAGCCTCCTCCAACGATGACTACTGTCATGCCCACCGAAACAATCGCGAGGATGGCAATCTGCTGAGCCACGTTGAGCATGTTCCCGATCGACAAGAAATGCTCATTGACGACGGCTAGGAGCGCGAAGAGCGCGAGAACGAGCACCGGAACCATCAACCGGTCCGGTCTGGCCCGCATAGAACTTAGGGAGGACGCTAGGCGACTGGTTCCAGCAACCGAATTCTTCTCCTCGGCGCCGTTCAACTCAGTCGCACCGCCGCTCTCGAGCGGACGCGTTGCCCGCTTCCGCCATTGACTCTCCGCCAAAGATGCAATCGGTTATCTCAGGGAGGGACGTCTTCCCCGCCTCAGTGTCGATGACGGCAGCGCCTCTCCTGAAGGCGAGCAGGCGATGACTCAGGCTAAGAACCTCCGGCAACTCGGACGATGAGAAGACGACGGCGCCGTGGTCGGCAGCAAACCCCCGCATGAGATCGTGAACCTCCGCCTTGGCACCAACATCGATCCCGTGCGTCGGCTCGATCATGCCGATCACATCCACGTCGGCGGCGAGCCACCGGGCGATAACCACCTTCTGCTGATTTCCGCCGCTGATCTCCTGGACGATCGTGCGCCGCGAGGGTGCCCGGATGTGTAGGCTCTTCATCAGCGGGTCGACAAGAGCCCGACATCTTGATCGGGACACAAATCCCCACCGTGAGACCTTGCCGAGGCTGGCCAAGACAATGTTGTCCTCTATTGAAAGCATGGGAACGAGCCCCTCCTGCTTGCGGTCCTCCGGCACATAGCCGACCCCGCCACGAAACGCATCTCCTATGCAACAGACCTGCTTTCCACCGCGCACCCGCACCTCACCCGTCGCTGTGCGCTGGTGACCAACCAACAATGTCAACAGGTCAGAGTAACCGGACCCGATCAGCCCGGTGACCGCCGTCAGGTCGCCCTGCCGAACCTGCAGAGAGACCGGTTTCGTCACCCCGCGACCAGTCACGCCCTCCGCCTCCAAGAGAAGTTCCCCTTGCTCCCAGCCGCGGTTATCCACAGTACGTTCTTCTTGCTGACCCACGATCATCCGCACCAGCTGATCGGGGTCGAGGTGTCTGCGGTCCCGTGTGCCGACCACGCGCCCGTCGCGAAACACGGTGACCCGATCTGCGATCTCGAGGACCTCATCCAGGCGGTGTGACACGAAGATGACACTGGTGCCTTGAGACCGCAGCTTTCGGATGATGCTGAAGAGCTTTTGAACTTCGCGGCTCTCCAAACTAGCCGTGGGTTCGTCCATGATAAAGATTTTAGCGCGCTCCGCCAGCGCCTTGGCGATCTCAACCTGCTGGCACTGGGCCCTGCCAAGAACGGCCACAGATGCTGCCGGATCGATGTCGAACTCCAGCTCATCGAGAAGGGCCCGCGCCCGGGAGATCAAGGCCCCGTGGCGCAGAAACGGCACTCTGCCGATACGACGGGCGGGCAGATCGTGCAGAAAGATGTTCGCGGCTACCGATAGCTGCGGGACAAGATGCAGGTCCTGGTAGATGACGGCCACGCCCGCCTTGCGCACGGCTGCGGGGCTGGTGTGGACTTGGGGTCGCCCGTACAAGTACACGGTGCCGCTGTCGGCAGACAAGGCTCCCGCAAGGATCTTGATCATCGTGCTCTTGCCGGCACCGTTCTCACCGACGACAGCAAGGATCTCGTCTTGGCGGAGGTCCAGGTCTACGCCCGCGAGCGCAGTGACCCCCCCGAACCTCTTGCTCACATTCTCAACCCTCAGAGCCGAGGCTACTGTCGGACCCATGGCCCCCCCCGAACGTGCCTGCTCCCCGATGCATGCCGGCCGCGCTCATCCGCAGGCTTACCGATACCCCACGGGTAGCCTACTGCGCGCTATTGCGACAACCCGTTGTCGCTGGGACAACATGTTGCCATCTGCAGGGCAGCGTATATGAATCTCTAGAACGTGTCAAGCGGCACGAGCCAACGAAAAAGAGCGAGTCAATGAGGGAACTGCCAGGCACTCACAGTAATCGACTCGCCGCCGGCGCCTACACGCTCACCCAGCAAGTCGAGAGGCATTCGAAGTCCCGTCAGCCAACAGCTCCAGGGAACTCGGGTTCCGGGTCGGGCCAGACCCCGCCCAGAGCCAAGGTGATTTCACGGGCTGTCCGGCGCACTTTGGCACCGACATTGGCGACCCTCGCGAGTGGCAGCACGGAGTCGAGACCCAGCGCAGACAGGCTGAGTTGAGAGCCCCCTAGTTCATCGAACGCCGGGCATGCGATGGAATTCACCCCGGGAGAGTACTCCCCCAGGCTGACGGCGTAGCCCAGACGTCGCACCTCCTTCAGGTCCTCAAGCAGAGCGTCCACCGAGGTGATGGAACACTCAGTGAAGGCCGGAAGGCCCATACGACGCGCATAGTCGATCACGTCGGTCTCGCTCATGTAAGCGAGGATCGCCTTACCGAGAGCGCCGGAGGTGAGCGGGTAAAGCTGATTCACCACTGCGGTCGGTCGGGGATCCGCGACACTCTCCACCTTCTGCCTGATGAGAAGGTAGTCACCCATGAGGCGGGCCATAATGCAGGTCACTCCGGTATCGCGAGACAATAACTCCAAGTGGGGCCGGATCACCGCCTCAAGATCACCCAGCTGTTGCTGTGCGTGGATGCCCATCTGCACCAGGCTCCAGCCCAGGCCGTATTGCCTGGTCCGGTTGTCGAACCGCACGAGCCCAAACGACTCCAAGGTGTTGAGGATATTGCGCCCCGAACTTCGCGGTACACCCGCTCCCCTGCATACTTCGGTAAGCGATGCCTCGCCGTTCGAGGGGTTCCCGAGATAATGCAGTAATCTGACCGCATTCTCCATGGCCGGAACTCGGTATCTCGCCTCTGTCGTGCTCATTCGATCCGCTTGTCCATTCCCCTGTGCTTCCGGAACGCTCTTCCTACGGCGATGGTGCCCGCCACGTAGCACGACAGCCTTCGTTGGCCAGTATGTCATGGCCATGGGCGACTCAGCAGAGGCTGCGGCAGCCCCGCCGTGCAGGCCCTGAGATGCCCCCGACAGGAATGAACCTCTGCGCACGGGTTCATTTATAGAGTCTAGCATCCCCGGCCGTAGCGTTCCCGACCACCCCAAATTGCAGGCGTCTGTGTGGCGATCCGTCAATTCGACAGGAACTGATGCATCCGTGTTGCTGCCAGCTGAGTTGTGATGTCGACAGGGCGCATGGCCGACTAACCGGTGCCGACATCACTGATTCAATCGGTTGAATGCGCTTCGGCTGGTTGACGTCATCCACATTCTGCGATAGGGGCCCTGCGCAGGGGTCGGGTGGGGCATCCGCACCGCGGACTTAGGCGATGGTGGTGTCCTCCAAGGGAGAGCGCGCCATCCGGCTGGAGGACGTCCTCACGGGCGACGGCCTGCGCTCTTTGTCGCTCGGTCACGGCGAGATCCTGAGCGCGGTCGTGGTGCCGCCGTCACCGACCGAGGCCGTGGGCGTATATCTGAAGCGGCGGCTGCGTGGTTCCATCGACTTCCCTCTGGTCAGCTGCGCGCTGGTGCGCGTGCCTGGCGACGGCGCTACCGACGGGGCACGCATCGTACTCGGAGCCGTGGCGTCGAGACCCCTTCTCGTCAGGGATCGAAGGGACGCTGGCGAGTGTGGACACAGCCGGCGGGGCAGCCGGGGATGCTCCCGGCATCGCCGAAGCGCTCGCTACGCTCGCCTGGCGGCAGGCGAAGCCAGTGGAGAACGTCCTCGACGTCAATGCCGCGTGGCGCCGCTTCGCAGCACGAGAGCTGGTCGCCACCGCATGGCGGAAGCTCGACCGCCCGCCCGTTCGAGTCGACGAGAAGAGACCAAGGTGAGCGGCATGCTGACCCTGAGAGTAAACGATGAGGAACATCGACTCACCGTCAAAGACAGTCGGACCCTGGCCAAGGTCTCACGCTGGCGGTAGCATGCGCGGGCAAGGACATCACGACCATCGAGGGACTTTCGAGCGGCGAGGATCTGCACCCGGTGCAGAAGGCCTTCATTCAGCAGGGTGCCATCCAACGCGGCACGTGCAGCCCGGGTACGATTATATTGGCCACGGCGCTGCTCAACGAGAACCCAGACCCAGAACAGGAGGGGAGGCCCTGGCGGACAACCTGTGTCGCTATACGGGGTACAAGAAGATCGTGGATGCCGCACTGTTCGCCGCGGCGGGACAAGACGGAGCCTACATGAAGCCTCTCCCCCTCGCCGTGACCGCCCAAGACTGAAGGGAGCAGTACACCATCGGACAGGACAACGCTTCAGAGCAAGGGAGATCCAGGTACCGGGTGCCGGCCGTCGAGCACACTGTCCGGCTGCTCAACTACTTGAGTCAACACAGCCGTGGCAACGCCTTCACGTTGACCGAGCTCTGTGGGGGAGCTGGTGTTCCCGTCAGCTCAGGTTTGAACATCCTGCGCACGCTCGAGGCGAACGACTACGTGCAGTTCGAGCCGGATACCAGACGGTAGAGTCTCGGCTGAGCGCTGTTAGTGGGAATCGCCCTACGCGCCTCACAGGGCATGGGCTTTCCGGACATCCTGCACACGTACTTGGTTCGTCTCGAGCAGCAGACCCAGCTCACGACCTACACCGAGTTCGCCATTACCGACGCACAGGCGTTCCTCGCGGAGCTCGCTTCAGTGCGCGAGGCCGGTTACGCGCGGAGCCTGGAGGAGTACGTGCTGGGCGTGAATGCGGTCGCCGCGCCTGTGTTCGACGCCGCGGGCCGAGCAAACCTGGCTGTGGGCGTTTTGGGACTCACCTCGTTCCTTCCCGCCGAGCGTTTAGAGGAGTTCGGGGCTCTCGTGGTTGCTGCGGCGCGCCAAATGACCGCAGTCATCGGGGGCATCTGGCCGCATTGAGGGTCCAGAGTCCTGCGGCGAGAGTTCGAGGAGGCCCGAGGGAGGGCCTCCTAGCGCCCCGGCCGACTCCCCTC
>CAZDGO010000041.1:0-11245 GCA_964504825.1 uncultured Gaiellales bacterium | reverse complement strand
CGAGCCCAGAGGGTGTCGTAGAGGCGGCCCCAGGGGGTGTTGCGGAGGCCGTCTCAGAGGGCGCCGCGGAGGCCACGGCAGAGCGTGCGGCGCAGGGCAGGGTGGCGTCGCGGGTGTTCCGCGAGGGAGGCTATCTACTACGCGTGCAGGTGGACGGCGGACCCGTGCTCGAGGTGGAGGTCGCGCAGTCGAGGGTTCCTCAGATCGGGGCGCGCGTGGGTCTGATCATCGCGGCCGAGGGTGCGTTCGTCGTGGAGTAGTCATACCCGGCGCATGGTCAGACGCGGCGCAGTGCCTCCCGCAGACGCTTGACCTCGTCCGGAGGCAGGCGCCGTCCGCCGTAACGCAGGCGCACGTAGCCATCGGTCACTCGGCCGATGGTGTCGGCGCTTGCGGGAAGTTCTGTGGAAGCGCGGAGTGCAAAATCACGTGGACCTTCGGCGGGGTCGCGAGTCAGGCCCCGCCGGCGGAGCCGGCGGTGCAGGCCCGCATAGAGAGCCAGCACGGGGTCGGCGGGCCCACTGCGTCTGAGCATCACGCCGGCGACACTTAGGGTCGCGGCCAGCACCGTGATCACCGCGATGTCAACGGCGCCCGGCCGCCAGCGGAGGGCGCTCCCCAGGCTGCCCGAGAGTGAGGTAAACATCCTGAGCTGTGTGCCCAGATCGTAGCCCAGCACCATGGTGTCCCACTTGTGCCGCAGCGCATCCATGAGCAGCGTCGCGGACCCGACGCGCCCCTGGGCGTTCGTGGATGCGGGCCCTTGATCGGCCGGAGTGGGATCGAGGCGCAGCCAGCCTCCTCCGACGTATGCCTCCACCCACGCGTGCGCCGAACGTTGGCTGACGAGGTAGTAGTCTCCGTTGGGATTGTAGGCACCGCCCAGGTAGCCGACGACCATGCGTGCCGGCACGCCGACGGTGCGCAGCATGAGGGCCATGGCCGACGCGAAATGCTCGCAGTACCCGACCTTCGTGGTGAGGAACACATCCAAGGGGTGACCGGAGCCCCCAGGCGGGCTCAGCGAATAGGTGTACCCGCCGGCCTGGAAGTGGCGTAACAGTAGTTGAGTTTTTCGGTAGGGATCGCGTTCGGCGCCCACCACCTCGGCGGCCGTGTCGGCGACGGCTGGGGGGAGTCCGGCAGGCACCGCCAGGCCGGCTGCCCGGATGTCGGCGTCGAGGACGGTCGGCGCTAAGGGAGCTGGGTCGGACAGCACTGTGTAGCGGATGCGTTGCGTGACCGGCTTGGTCACGTACGCGGCGCCATCTCTCACCACCGCCGATTCCACCTGGTCGCCTTCCACGAGGCCGATGCGGTCGAGCCCGAAGAGCGCCCGCTCGCCGTTCGGCTCCAGGTAGACAAGCTGCATTATGGTCTCGCCGAGTCCGGAGGCCAGCACGGGCGTCGAGTAGAGCTCATCTTGGGCGTACGGTCTCTCCTGCCAGGTCACGCCGTCGGTGGCTTCGAGCACCATGCCGCGCCAGTAGGGCACGGTGGGCAGAGGGCCTTCGTGCTCCGGGAACTCCACTCGGAGCGCGACCGCGTTACTTTCGGCGATGCGACCGATATCCCCGAGGCTGACGTGGTCCGAGAAGCCGCTTACCTGGCCCTCGATAGAGGGGGCGGCCCGCCACAGCGGAGCCGTCGCGCGGGGGAGTCCCACGAAGAACAGTAGCACCAGGGGGATGCTTCCCACCACCAATCCGGTGGCTACGAGAAGCACTCGCCTCGCGAACCCGCGCGACACCGTCCGCCCTCGGAGCGCGGTCCCGAAGGGTATCCATACCAGTTCGACCGTGCACAGGATCAGATAGAGCATAAAGAGGAGAGCGAAGCTGATGTCCGCCGTCAGTATCGCCGAGCCCACCAGAAGCAGCAGGCTGAGCAGCATCACCTGGAAATGGTCTCGCGCGGCTTTGGGGGCCATGAGCTTTCCGCCCAGTAAGACGATGGCGGCCGCGAGTACCCGCCCGATCGGTCCGTTCGAACTGGGCAGGGCCAAGGCGGCCAAGAAGCCTACGACCACGAGCGACGTGAGCGTCCACGACGTGAGCAGAGGTCGTCCACGGAGGTCTCCCCAGATGCCCGCAGCCACGAAGGCCACGAGGAGGAGCGTGCACGCCGCGGACAGGTGAATCAGTGATGCCCCGATGCCCAAGCCGGCGATCGCATAGGTGAGGACTAGACTTATGCGGTCTACGCCCATGCGGTTGACGCCTATGCGGTCTACGGGCATGGGGTCACTTCGCTCCCGCCCGCGCGGCCGACCAGTCGCCTGCACCGGGGAAGAGGGCCAGGGCGCGCAACGTGCGCTCGCGGTGTGCCAGGCCACGGCCGGGTGCTATCGCCTCGCCCGGCAGCGTCAATCCCACCGGTCGGCCCAGGCGTTCGGCTTCCAGGACCAAGCTGGTGAGCTGACTCAGGCGTTCCTCCAGCCCGGGGCCGGGGACGCTGTCGAGGGTGAGGCGCAGCGGGGGGGCGCTCTCCTCCTCGAACTCCTTGACCGTGAGCACTCCCAGCCGCGCCCAGGCCTTCCAATCGACGCGTCCGAGCGGGTCGCCGGGCGCGTAGGGGCGGGCTCCCCAATAGTCGCCGCCAACGCCCCGGCGGCCCGCGCCGGTGCCTATCTCCGCTCCGTGCGCCGCGTCCAGCAGCTCGTGCGCGGGTGGCGACGGCTCTGGGTACACCAGAACGTCCTCCTCGAGGCGCAGCACGCCGCCACGCCGAAAAAAGGCGAACGGGAACGGCGAGGTTATCACCAGGTCGCCTAGAGGCTGTCGGCCTCGGCGGGTGAACACAATGGGCAGGATCCCATCGGCTCGGCCGCCGGCCGGGACTTCGACCAGCAGCACGTCCTGTTTTTCCCTAGCTATGCGCATCAGGAACGAAGGCAGGCGCCGACGATGGTTCAACAATCCTACGCACACGGGGGTCTCCTGGCCGGCGAACCACTCCCGGGGCAGCAGCATCTCGACCTCCAACTGCCGGAGCGCGCGGAAGGCCACGAACCCCGAGAGGGCCATGGGGGCCAACAGCCCGGCAGTAACCAGATAGAGGAGGTTGTTCGCCGTGTTCACCGCGGCGGCCCCGACCAGCAGGGTCACGACGATGTAGAGCCACCCGGCTTGGGTGACGCTGACCTTGATGCGACGGAAGCGGACCGGTTGGAGCATCGCGGTGAGTTCCCGACCTTAGTGCGCTGCGACGCTGCTCACGGGATGGGGACTGACTTCAGCAGTTCCTCGACCATCTGCTCCCGCCTCAAGGTGGTGTACTCCCCGCGCGGCACCAGACGGTGGCGCATCACCGACGGGGCGATGGCCTGCACGTCCTCCGGCTGACAGTAGTCGCGGCCGTCGAGATAGGCCCATGCCTTGGCCGCCATGACCACGGCCTGGGCGCCCCGGGGCGAGATGCCCATAGCCAGTCGCTCCGATCGTCTGGTGGCCCACACCACGTCGAGCACATACTCGAGCAGAGGCTCGGAGACCCTCACTTGCTGCGCCTCCGTCTGTGCAAGCAGGAGTTCCTCCGTCTTCAGCACCGGGGTCATGGCTGCGATGCGGCGGCGGGTGTCAACCCGGTTGAGCAGATCCTTCTCCACCACCCGGGCGGGGTAGTCCATGCGCAGGCTCATGAAGAATCGGTCTAGTTGCGACTCCGGCAGAGGGAAGGTGCCGTACTGCTCGAGGGGATTCTGGGTGGCTACGACGAAGAAGGGCTGGGGCAGCCGGTAGGTGACCCCTTCCACCGAAACCTGCCCTTCGCCCATGGCTTCAAGCAGCGCGCTCTGAGTCTTGGGCGTGGCCCGATTGATCTCGTCGGCCAAGACGACCTGCCGGAAGACGGGCCCGGGCCGGAACGTGAAGGTCTGCTCCTTGGAGTTGAAGACCGTCGTGCCGGTGATGTCCGCGGGAAGGAGGTCGCTGGTGAACTGGATGCGACCGAACTGCAGCCCGACCGCCCGAGCCAGACTGAGGGCCAAGGTGGTCTTGCCGATGCCGGGGATATCCTCGAGCAGCAGATGTCCCCGGGCCAAAAGCGTGGTCACGGCCAGGCGAATCACCCGCTCCTTGCCAAGTACCACCTGGCCGATGGCATCCAACACCCGATGTAGCGGTTGTGGCATCTTTACCCCATCGGTAGAATGATCGCACGACTGAAGGGTTACGACGTCCTTCTCAGAGACCGCGCTGCGGTACACTTCCCACCATGGAAAAGACCGAGCGCCGAGAGAGACTCCTCCACCTCTTCAATGGGGGGTCACATATCGTCCAGACGCTGAACCTGAGTCTGAGCTTCACCGAAGACGACAGGGCGGTCATCACTATGCCGTACGACCCGGCCTACGACCACGCCGCCGGATCCCTCCATGGCGGTATGTATGCGGTGCTGATGGACTCCGCCGGATGGTTCACGTCGGCCGTCACGCGCGACGAGTCGGCCTGGGTGGCGACCGCCGAACTCTCCATGCACCTGCTCAAGGCCGCACACAAAGTGCCCATGCGCGCCGAAGGACGGATGATCAAGCCGGGGAAGCGCCAGGATGTGGTGGAGATGTTCCTCTACAACGACGCTACCGGGGAACTCGTGGGGCACGCCACGGGCACCTTCGTCCCTTCGGGGCGTATCGTCAGCCATCTGTTGGGCAACGTGCCGGAAGACGGCGGCTGACCACCCACTCCGCCCCGATCCTCGCTCCAAAGCAGCGGAGTCAGTCGTCTGTGGCTGCGGCGGTCGCCGTCGCCCTAGCCCGCTACCGGAAGAAGCGAAGCTCCGCGATTTGGGCATTGTAGCGACCGTCGGCCGACGGGGCGAGGCGGGTGATCCAGATGCGCCCGGACTTCACGGGCCGCCCCAGTTCTACCGTCTGGGTTGGTAGTCCGTCCAGCTTGGCCACGGTGACCAGAGTTCCGTCGGGACCGGGCACCTGCACGTCGGCCCCCCATCCTTTCTGAGGCGATTTGACCTCGAGCAGCGTGGTGGGCGAGACGAGCTTGAAGTCCACTCCGACTCCCGTCTTGCCCAGGTTGCCGAATGACGCTGTCCCGTAACTCTCCGTGGCCCAGCCGGTGGTATCGTCACCGTCGATGAGCTGGGGCAAGAGCCCGCGCTGTTCACGCTGATCACCTTGGGGATCGACGTCGGTAAGTGAAGCCACTTTGACTGCGACCGGCCTGCGGCTGACCACCAATCTCAAGATGTCATCGGGCACAGCTTCGCCGGGAAGGGGGTCCTGAGCGACCACGGTGCCGTCGGGTTTGTCCTTCGCCAGCTTCTGTTCAGCATCAACCTCCACCTGCAGGCCTTGTTTGGCTGCCACTGTTTTCGCCTGCTCGAGAGCCGTCCCGATAAGGTTCGGAGCATGCTCCTGCCCACCGAACAGCAGATAGGCGCCTACCGCCACGGCCACGAGTCCGGCGGCAAGGCCAATCCACAGCCCGACCCTCCGTATAGGCCGGTTTCTGCGTATGGGCCGGCCTCGCCCTCGGCGTTTGAGCTCCGCGCGTCCTGGGCCTCGGCCGGTTGGTGGACGTTCCCCAGGGGCGACGCCATGGCTGCTCTCGGGGTCGGTCGTGGGTCGGCGGGCATCGCTCCGGCTCGCGGGGAAGATCAGCGGGGGCGGCAACGCGCCGGCATCGGCGGGTGGCACCCATTCGCTGCTGTCATCGCCGAGGCTGTCGGTGCGGCCACCCATGACTGTCCGTCGCAGGGCGCCGATGATGCCTCCGCCCGCATGCTGGGGATGGTAGAGATCAAGCCCCACCAAGGCTCCGAGCAGTTCGTCCATCGACTGGAAGCGGCTCTCCGGGAGTTTCTCTAGGCAACGCATGGCGACCCGATCGAGGGATGCAGGGATGTCGGGGCGCGTCTCGGTGAGGGGACGGGGGCGGTCTCTCACATGTTGTCGCCCGATCTCCACAATAGTCGAGCCTTTGAAAGGCGGTTCACCGGTCAGCATCTCGTACATGACGATACCCAGCGAATAGACGTCGGTCCGCCGGTCGACTGGACGCCCCTGCACCTGCTCCGGTGACATGTACCGGCTACTGCCCACGATCGCGCCTTCGCGGGTCACGTGCGTCCACTCCTCCCCGGTGGCTATGCCGAAGTCTATGAGCTTGGCGCGCCCTTCGGCATCGAGAAGGATGTTCTGCGGCTTGACGTCGCGGTGCACGATACCCGCCAGGTGGGCCTGGGCCAGTCCCTCGGCTACCTGCCCGGCTATCTGGCCCGCGTCGCCCGGGTCGAGGGGGCCGTTCGCCCGGATGAGGTCTTTGAGAGATCGGCCCTGGACGTACTGGAAGACCAGGTACTCCTCGGTCTCGGTAGTTCCCCTGTCGATGAGCGTGACCAGGTTCGGATGTGACAGCCGGGCGATGGCCTTGCCCTCGCGGTTGAAACGAGCGCGCGCGTGGGGATCCAGACTGAGGGGAGGCTCGAGCCGCTTGATGGCTACATATCGCTGAAGATCCGTATCCCAGGCGCGATAGACCGTGCAGGTGCCCCCTTTTCCGAGGACCGGTCCGAGGAGGTATCTGCCCTGGTAGAGCGCGTCGCCATCGGCCTGGGCGAAGGCATCAGGAGGAGAGAGCCCTGGAGGGCCGTCCGGTGGAGGAGTGTCTGGTGTCACGCTAGGCTCACAATGGGGTCGGATTTCATGGGCCCGGCTGGGTTCGAGCCTACCGAGCATCCTACCATGAGGCGACGTGCCTCTTGGCCGGCTTGCCTGCGCATCTTGGCTGGCCCGCGCCTGCGCAGTATGATACCCACGACTCCCGACAGGTGCGAGACGGCGGCGCCGAGGACGGGGCGACCGTGACGAGAGGGACGATGATCTACTACGTGATACCGCGGGAACTCGCTGACGAGTACTACGAAGAGTTCAAGGAGCGCTTTGAAGGGGTCGAAGGCGTGGAGGTCATCATCGACCGGCGGGCCGGCGAGCGTCGTGGCGAATCCGACCACGGAGGGCAGCGCGTCCTCCGCGACCGACGCCGCAGGCGGCCCGGTGGCACGTTTCCCGAACTATAGCTCAGTGAGTCTGCGCGTCGGCGCCGACGCGGTGGGTCTGGGCCAAGGCGCCGCGAGTCCCCCCGCTGGGCCCTTCCGTCTCGATCTGCACAACCACACCCGTTACTCGTGCGATGGCTCCCTGTCGCCGCTCGGCCTCCTCGAGCGCGTCCGCGACCGCGGTATCCAC
Source organism: uncultured Gaiellales bacterium (assembly GCA_964504825.1). Lineage (GTDB taxonomy): Bacteria > Actinomycetota > Thermoleophilia > RBG-16-64-13 > RBG-16-64-13 > JAJZQZ01. Next base: position 4,038 of record CAZDGO010000041.1, on the reverse strand, counting down.
TGCCTGGCGGTGACCGACCACGAGACTTTCGAGGGCGCCGAGGAGTGCGTGACTCTGGCAGCTGCCGATCCTACGCTACCGCGCGTCATCCCCGGCGTCGAGATCCGCACTCAGGTGGGAGAGGTGATCGGACTCTTCGTCGACGGGGAGGTGACTCCCGGCCTGCCTCTCGCTCAGACCGTCGAGGCCATCCGCGCCCAGGGTGGCCTGGTCTACCTGCCTCATCCATTCGACACGCTACGCAGAGGTGCCATCCGGCCTGAGGCGCGGGAAGCGGCTGCGTCTCTGGCGGACATCATCGAAGTGGTCAACGGACGTTCGCTCTTTGCCGGCCACGACCGGCAGGCCCGCATGCTGGCGGGCCGGCTGGGAAAGGCGCCCGGCGCGGGCAGCGACGCCCACTATCCGGGCGAAGTAGGCCGCAGCTACATGGAGGTGCCTTGGTTGCCCACTCGGTCTGACCTGGTCGAGGTGTTGGGGCTCGGGCGGTGCGTCTCCGGGCCGGGTCGCGCGCACTACGTGGCGGCATGGGTCTACGTGGCCCGCTCGGCGGCCGCGAAGATCGTACGCAACGTCATGCCGGGCAGGTGAGGAGCATGGTGGAGCCACCCACGCGGGCCGAGCTCTGGGAGCCGTGGCGCGGAGGCCCGGCCGTTCACTGTTTTCTATGCGCGCATCATTGCCGCGTCGCTCCCGGGGAGCGCGGGTTGTGCGGGGTGCGCGAGAACCGGGATGGAGTGCTGTACGCCCTCACCTACGGGCTCCCCATCTCGGCCAGTGCCGACCCCATCGAGAAGAAGCCCCTGTTCCACTTCCTGCCCGGCACATTGTGCTACTCGGTGGCGACTGTGGGATGCAACTTCACCTGTCTCTTCTGCCAGAACGCGGACATCAGTCAGATGCCGCCTGGCCAAGGGGCGATCCGGGGGGGTGCGCTGTCTCCTCAGGAGGTCGTGGAGCGGGCGTTGCTGGCGGGCTGTCGCAGCATCGCATACACGTACACCGAGCCTACGGTCTTCTTCGAGTACGCGCGCGACTGTGCCGTCCGGGCCTCGGAAGCGGGCCTCAAGAACGTGTTCGTGACCAACGGATACATGACGAAGCAGGCCCTCGCACTCATCGACGGCGATCTGCACGCGGCGAACGTCGACCTGAAGGCCTTCTCCGACGACTTCTATCGAAAGATAGTAGGCGCACGGCTGAAGCCGGTACTGGACACTATCGGCCGTATGGTCGCCGCGGGCGTCTGGGTGGAAGTCACCACCTTGCTGATCCCGGGCTGCAACGACGGCGAGGATGAGCTGCGCAGACTGGCGGCATTTCTCTGCACGGTCGACCCCGACATCCCCTGGCACGTGTCGCGGTTCCATCCTACCTATCGCATGCTCGACGTTCCGCCGACGCCGGTGGCGTCCGTGGAGCGCGCGCTTGCCCTGGGAAGGGAGGAGGGGCTTCGTTATGTCTATGGGGGGAATGTATGGGGACACGACAGTGAGTCGACTCACTGTCCGAGCTGCGGCCGTGTGGTGATCGCGCGCGAGGGCTTCACCGTGCGAAACGTGTTTCTCGATGGTGATCGCTGCCGCGCCTGCGGCGGGCGGGTGCGTCTGGTGCTCTAGTATCTCGTTTCGGAATGACGCTTCGCCAACAGGAAGGTGTGGTCATGGGGCTGGTGGTTTGTTTCGTCTCCCCGCATCCACCGATCGTGGTGCCTGAGGTAGGGGGTGGGCGGGCAGCGCAGGCCGCCGCCACCGTCGCCGGCATGCGTCGCCTCGGTGACGAAGCCCGGGCGCTGGCTCCCGACATCATCGTGATCATGTCTCCTCACGCTCCCATCGACGCGACGAGCATGGGAGTCTCGGTGGCGGCCACGTGCGCAGGCTCCCTGGCCCAGTTTGGAGCGCCGCAGGTCCATTTCAGCCTGTCCGGGCATGCCGCCCTAGCCGAGTCCATTCTTGAGCAGGCGAGTGTCCGCGGTGTTCCGGCCGTCCCCGTGAACGGCCTCGGCGACATTCTGGAGCTGGACCACGGCTGTCTCGTGCCCCTGGCGTTCATCGTTCCTCGCCTGGTCGCCCTACCCGCCCTCGTGGTGCTTAGCTTCTCTTTCCTGGGGATCGATCAGCACACGGCCTTCGGAGAGGCTATCGGCGCGGCCATCGACGCCTGCGCCGCCCGGGTCCTTTACATAGCGAGTGGAGACCTGAGTCACCGCCTCACCCCTGACGCCCCCGCGGGCTACGCACCCCGAGCCGCGGACTTCGATCGTCGGGTGGTCGAGGCTCTCGCCGCGGCCGACGGTCCCGGACTGCTCGAGATCCCGGCGGGTCTTCAACGCGAAGCCGGGGAGTGCGGCTACCGTTCCCTGGTCACCCTCTTCGGGCTGCTCCGCGGCCGGTCGTACGACACCGAGGTGTTCTCGTACGAGGGCCCTTGGGGGGTGGGCTATGTGGTGGGCTCCGTGCGCGTGCCGGCCGATCCGTTGGTGGATCTTGCCCGCCGGGCGGTTGAAGCGTGGGTGAGCGAGCAGCGGGTGATCCCGGCAGATCTCCCGCCGGATGCCCGGCCGGAGCGGGCGGGGGTGTTCGTCTCTCTGCACCAGAGCGACGGGTCTCTGCGCGGGTGCCTGGGGACGCTGGCCCCTACCCAGCCCACATTGGCGGCTGAGATCATCGGCAACGCCGTCAGCGCCGTCAGCCGCGACCCGCGTTTCCGGCCGGTCCGGCCCGACGAGTTGCCCGACCTGCACATCTCGGTAGACGTGCTGAACGAACCCGAAGAAATCGAGGGCCTCGGCGCCCTCGACCCTCGAGTGTATGGCCTTATCGTGCGGACCGAAGACGGGCGGCAGGCTCTGCTCTTGCCGGATCTCGAGGGCGTAGACACGACCGAGCAGCAGCTCCGGATCACGTGTCGCAAGGGTCATATTCACCCGGAGCTCGACCGATTTCGGCTTTTTCGGTTCACCGTGACCAGGCACAGCTAGTCGGGGCGGTGTGCCTTCACGACCCCGGAGCGGTGGGGTATAGTGAAGACCGTTCCATGACTTCGGGTGGAAGGCGCTCATGCGCATGATGTCGACACAGTCCGGCCCCCACCGCACGTTCCGCGAGAGCATGCGGCATCCGCTGCCGGGGGAGGATTCCTATGCGCGCCGCGCCCTCGCCCGACTTCTCGATCTGCGTCATATCGGCTGGGATATAGGCGTGCGGGCCATGGAGAAGGCTTCGGGACATCGGCGCGGCGAGCCTCTGGACTTCAAACTGAGCGCGTCGGCCCGTGACCTCCTGTCTGCCAAGAGCCGGGCGGTGCGGGATGAGGTGGAGGCCCTCGTGGAGGCCGTTATGCGGGCCGGGTCGTACCCGGCGCGGGAGGAGGGCATCCGTGCTCTGCACGCCGTCCTCGACGCCGTGCGCGACCGAGTGCCGGCGGACGTCTTGCTGAAGCTGAGTGATCACCTGCCCGAGGCGGAGGCGGCTCGACTCCGCGCGAGCATCGGGGAGAGGACGGCGGCCGAGGACAAACCGGTCTGATCGGGGCCTGCCCGGCGTCTCCTTCCCGGCGCCTCCTTTTACGGTCCTGCGCCCTCGTAAGACCGCCCCATTGGCTCCCTCGGCCGCTGCTGGCGGAATTGGTTCAGAATAGCTCGCAATTTCCAATAATTCGCAGCGTACGTCACCCGCCCCTGTAATTACCGGCCCCTTCGCGACATTTAATAAGTAAAGGGAATGAGGTTGGTATCCGTGTCCTTAAAACCCCACTCTACCTAGAAGGATTCATCATGAGGGAAGTCCTACGGAGCCGGCTTCGGCTGTTGGAACTGGTGTTCCTCATCTCGCTTGCGCCGGCCGGTCTGCTGGCGCCGATTGCTGTTGTTGCTACGGGAGACCGCAGCGATGAAAGTTCTCGACTTTTTCGCAGCCTCTGGCTGTTCTTCGCCGGGAGCGGGCTTTCTGCAGCCTGATGGGGGCCTTCCTCATCGTCGATTCCCTATACAAGAAGAGGTTCGCTGATGGTCGAGCGGCGACTCAGGCGATTCGG
>CAZDGO010000040.1:3574-11386 GCA_964504825.1 uncultured Gaiellales bacterium | reverse complement strand
TCGAGAGCATGAATCCCGGTGGTTCCGTGAAGGATCGCATCGGCTGGAGCATGATCGACGCGGCCGAGAAGCAGGGGCTCATCACGCCGGGCGAGACCACGCTCATCGAGCCCACGTCGGGAAACACGGGCATCTCCTTGGCATTCGTGGCCGCCGCCCGGGGCTATTGTCTCATCTTGACCATGCCAGACACGATGAGTGTCGAGCGACGCTCTCTGCTCAAGGCCTACGGCGCTCGGCTGGTGTTGACCCCGGGGGCCGAGGGGATGCGCGGAGCGATCAACAGGGCCAACGAGCTGGCCGCGGAGACGCCCGGTTCGTTCATCCCTCAGCAGTTCCTGAACCCGGCGAACCCGGAAATACACCGGGTCGCGACCGCTGAAGAGATATGGTCCGACACCGAGGGCGCCGTGGACATCTTCGTGGCCGGTGTGGGCACCGGCGGAACCATCACCGGTGTGGGCGAAGTCCTGAAGGAACGGAAGCCGGGTGTACGCATCGTGGCGGTCGAACCGACGGACTCACCGGTCCTGTCCGGTGGCGCTGCCGGACCTCACAAGATCCAGGGCATCGGCGCCGGGTTCGTACCCGAGGTGCTCAATACGGCCATCTACGACGAGATCTTCCAGGTGACCAACGACGAGGCCATCGAGATGACCCGGCGTCTGGCCCGCGAAGAGGGCATCCTGGCCGGCATCTCCTCGGGCGCAGCCACCCACGCCGCGGTGCAGATCGCGCAACGTGCGGAGTCGGCGGGCAAGCAGATCGTCGTGATTCTTCCCGACACCGGCGAGCGGTACCTGACCCACCCGGTGTTCGCCGACCTGGAGTAAGATTTGGTCTCGAAGCGACGCCTCGGCCGCCGGTCTCACCGGCCGGCGGGAGGCGTCGCGCTCGAGGGCAGGCGTCAAGTCACCGCCGTAGTCCGGCTGCCTCGCGGCCGTAGCACCCGCACGTTGGATTGCGCCGGCGCCTCATCCTCGGTGCCCAGTGCGGTCCGCCAGAGGCCCAGGGCCTCTTCCGAGCCGCCTGCTAAGCGTTCTGTGAGATGTGGGGGGAACGCCAACCGGTAGCCTGTGAACGTGAGCGGCCATTCGTTGCGGCGGGCCCGCAGTGCATCGCAGAGGCTCTCAGCCAGAGAGACGTCGGGGAGATGGAGCAGGTACGAGGCGTACCCACCCAGCGCCTGAGTGTGACGTTCAATGAAGTCCCTGGAGAATGCCGTGCCGGTTTGGGCTGTGTCCACGAGGTCGCGGATGTAGTCGACGTAGTGGATGGTAGAAAAGGCTGGTTTGGTTGTCGTGCGCGCCACCGTGCTCTCCTTGGTCGATGTGCACGTGGAGCTAGAGTACCCGGCCACTACTACGAGCGGTAGTGGCTGCGCCCAACTTTCACAGAACGTTAACAGTCTGCGGGAAACCCCTCGGACGTGGGTCGAGCCCATGACTCACTGCGCGCCGAGTGCACGAGTTTCCCAAGCATGCCGGCACTCTACCATCCGGCGCGCTGCTTCTAAGTCTTGGCACTGCCGCGGGCTGCTGCTATCATCAGCGCCCCATATGAGGGCGATTAGCTCAGTGGGAGAGCGCTGCCTTCACACGGCAGAAGTCACTGGTTCAAATCCAGTATCGCCCACTTTTCGCGAATCAGAGCCCCTTGGGCTCCACTTGGAGGACGTCGAAGGGGCTTCTTGGCTGTGGGAATGTTCTATTTCCCTATCCCGCGGAGCACGCGATACGCGAAGTCGGCAGTCCAAGGAGGAATGACGCGCGCCAGTGCCCATTGCCCCCACCGGCGGGTAGACAGACTGTGTATAGGTCGCCTCGGCACCCAGTCAAGCGGGCGGCTGCGCTCTTTGTCGCCGCTCTCCTTTTCGACACGATGGTTCACCAGTGATCCTTGTCAGGCTGATCACGTTGGCCGGAGTCCGGGCTCGACAACCATTCGCTCGGGTCGAATCCCCGGGCGCCGAGGGCTACATCTCCCGGAGTTCCTCGAGGACGGTCTTGGCCGCCTCTGGGGGGAGGCCGTAGGCTGAGATCTGCACGGACACGTCGGGGAAAATGATCCAAACGACGAAGGCCGCGACGGGGGTCGAGACGACGCGGGTATGGACCGTGGCAGTCCTCCCCGCGACGGTCATCTCCTCGGTTGTGTCTTTCGGAAGCGGAGGCTCCGCCGTCTGCCTCCAGCCGTCCGGTTCTCCCGGTCGGCGTGGGTGGGTGGACAGCTGGATCGACCGCTCCGAGGGCGGCTGTCCGGAGATGCCATAGACAGACGTTGCCCGCTCGGACCGGTTTGCCTCGTCAGGATTCCAGATCGTGAATGAGGCGCTCTCCAGCTTCAGATCGAGGAACTGGGGTCCGAGCCAGTACTGCGGCCAGGCGACCTCCGCCCGCGGCCGGTCGGGAGCAAGCTCCGTGTGGAGCTCTACCAAACGGTAGTGCTCGGGGAGGGCCAGGCGCACATCCTGCTCATCGAGGCCGTCGATCGGCTCGATGCGATATTCAACCCGTTGCACGCTGGTTTGCTCGCGCTGCCAGGTGCTCGCCGTGCCATCGGGCGCCGCCGTTCCCCCGCCCGTAGTGTATTGAACAGTGCGCTCGGTGCGTCGCGGCAGGAGATCCGGCCCCACGACGATGAGGAGCTCCTCGGGGCCTCCGGCCATCAGCTGGGCTTCCCGGGCGGTGGCTCTCGGCCGGAGGACGAGTTCCCACGAGCCATCGCCCTTGCGGGAAGCGCTGATCGCCTGTGCGTCCTCCAGGAACATGGGCGGCAGCTCGTATAACGGCAGTGGCAGCCCTGTAGGGGGACGGAGTCGGACGGAGCGGATGACCTGGGCGCCCGCACGCTCTCCCATGACACGGACGGTCTCGTTGCCGATTACGCTAGTCTGCTGAGCCGAACCCCGCTGGCGGGAGATGGTCTCCCGGGCCAGGCCGCGCACCGGGTCGAGGAGCTGCTCGGCGTGCCTTTCATTAGTGAGTTTGCCCAAGTCTGCAGTGACGGTGGCCTCCACGCGTACCGGCCCGAGACTCTCGAGGGCTGCGAGGATCGCCTGACGGACTTCTTCCGGCGAGGCGTCCTCCGCCAGGGTCACGGGGCCAGGGCTGGGCGTTGTTCCTTCGGCCGTCGACGCCGACTGTTTCGCCGTCCCGCACGCGCTCAAACCGAGCGTGACGATGAGGAGAAGAAGAAGCGGCAGCCTTTTTGAGATCATGCCCTCTTGCCCCCTGCGCAGAACCGCGGCCGGATATCGACGCAGGGCAATCATATACCTTAATGCGTTCCCTCCGTCAGCAGTCAGAGCTACACTGGGCCGACCCTACGTCCGCCCTCTGCTATCCGACGAGGCCTGATCCCACCACCAACACCTGCGCGAGGGCGACCAGTACGACGGCGGTCTCGGGCACGGCCATAATGCGGTAGATGGGGGAGAGGGCGGACTTGAAGTAGTCCTTCGTCAACACCAGACACAGGTGCACGGGCGAGAACATGACGCCGGCGAAGCCCGCCGCGAACGCGAAGGCGAGCAGGGGCATATCGGGGTGGCCCACACCCCCGATGAGCGGAAGGATCAGGGGGAACGTCGCGCCTACGTAGGCTACCGTGATGCCGGTTATCAGGCCCACGACGAACGGCAGCGCGAACAAGATGAGCACCACGGGCACGCCGGCATGTTTCATCGTGCCGGGCAGGGTGTCGACGACTCCAGAGGCTTCCATCACCCCTCGGAAGACCAGCACTCCGGCCACCATGAACAGGGTTTTGAGCGACATGCTCTCGCGGAAAGTGGCGACGATGCGCGCGGGCGTGTACCGATGAGCGGCCAGAAGCACCACCACGACCCCGATCATGGCCAGGGCGATGTTCACCCCCAGAGCGATGACCAGCACCATCACCGTGGCGATGGGAGCGAAGCTCAGAGCGAACCGCCCGACGTCTTTTGTCCTCTCCTGGCTACGCGGGTGAGGGGTGGGGGTCACGCCTCGGAAGCCGTAGATCGCACCGGCGGATAGCACGGTGAGTGGGAAGAGCACCTGCCAGCGGAAGAGGGTGCCCATGGAGATGCCCGCCATCGTCGCGGCGAGGATGAACCCGGGATACAGGGGAGATACATACTCCCAGATATGGCGGAACCAGTAGTTCACGAAGCTCTTGCGCTCGGCGGCCATGAGGCAGCCATTGGACGACTCCTCCACCATGGGAGCCGAGAAGCGGGCGCCGCCTGCCGAGGGCAAGATGCCGATGATGGCAGGCATCAGGGCCATGACCGCGCGGTTGTCGCCGAGAAGGCGCTGGAGAGAGCCGACGAGGGTCTGCAGCGTGCCGGTCTTGCGCAGGATGTTCTCGAGCACCATGATCAAAGCGAGCCCCACCAGGAGCGAGACCGCGTCTGGTGTGATGAGCGAGCGGAAGGCGATGGGCCCCAGCCGCAGCGGCGCTACTCCGGTGAGCAGGCCGAGCATAGCGGCGGCGATAAGCATGACCCAACCCAGGTTCCAGCGCAGCCGCAGGAGTGCGACGATGAGGATGAACACAGCCAGGATGATGAGTAGATCGGTCATCGTGTCCCGGTTCAGCGAGGAGCGCGCGTAGTCTTCACACGTTGAAGCGGAAGTTGGTGATGTCTCCGTCGGCCATGACGTAATCCTTGCCTTCGATGCGCAGCACTCCGGCCTCCCGACACGCCTTCATGGACGCGTCGTGGGCCATGAAGTCCTCGTAGCTCACGATCTCGGCCCGGATGAATCCACGCTCGATGTCGGAGTGGATGGCTCCGGCAGCCTGTCGGGCAGTCTCTCCGCGGCGGATGGGCCAGGCGCGCACCTCGTCCTCTCCGCTCGTCAGGAAGCTGATCAATCCCAGCTGCTCGAATGCGGCGTGCGTAACGATCTCGTCGGCGGGGCCGGGGAGGCCCAGGGCGTCGGCGAACTCGATCTGTTCCTCGGGGGATAGGCGCGCCACTTCGGCGGCGTCGGAGAAGGGGAAGGCGATCAGCTGGCGTCCTTGAGCATGCTCCAGCACCGGCGCTGTTGTCGACGGGTCGGGCTCGCCTCCGGACTCGGTATCCACCAGCAGGAGCTGCGGCACCAAGGTGAGCAGCTGGTAGTTGCGCACAAAGGCCAGCTCGTCGTGGTCGAGATCGAGGTCGCGCAGGGGAGTCTCGGCTTCCAGAGAGTCGCGGCAGCGGCCGAGGGCCCGCTTCCCGATATCGCTGAGAGGTTGCTTCTTGGCCCGTTCGAAGGCCCGCTCCACCGCAATGAGATCGGCGAGGACGAGCTCGTTGTCCAAGGCCAGGAGGTCGCGCACGGGGTCCGGGGGATCGGCCTGCATAGGGCTGACGAAGGCCCTCAGTACGTGAAGGAACACCTGTGCCCCCGCCAGCTGGTCCAGATAGCGCTCGAGTTCGCCCTTGCGCGCGCTGGCCTCTGTCCACGCCGCTTCGCGAACACGGAACTCGGCGAAGGTGGTCTTCTTGGGCTGGAAGACCTCCGAGAGCCTGCGCACCCGGTCGTCGCCCATGCGTACGGTAGCCACATGGCCCTCGGCTCGACCCTCCGAGAGCGCGGCCATCAAGGTAGATTTTCCACATCCTTTGAGGCCGATGATCCGTGCTTCCACAATCCCTCCGCCCGACATCCAGCCGCTTCTATAGCGTGCGACCTGCTCCTACACACCGCGCCCTATACTAACATCGGCGTGGAGGGTCGACGGCTTGGCGGAGATGGGCTGGCGAGCCAGGGCATCGCGCCCGAGCCGCTTGGCCTCGTACATGGCGTCGTCGGCCCGCTTGGTCAACAGATTGATGCTGTCCGCGTCCTCCCTTGCGCCGCTCGTACCTCTCTGCTAACATACCCTTTGGGGTATATGAGCAACTATCTCCGCGACTCAGCAGAAGGGAACAGCGCGATGAGCGATCCGGCATACGGCATTGCGAGGCATGTGAACGTGGGCTACGAAGAGGCGCTTCGTCTCACGCGCGAGGCTTTGAAGGAGCAGGGTTTCGGCGTGCTGACCGAGATCGATGTGCGGAAGACGATGAAGGACAAGCTGGATGTCGACTTCAAACCGTACATCATCCTGGGAGCATGCAACCCGCCGCTGGCTCATCAAGCGTTGATGGCCGAACTCGACATCGGTCTCTTGCTGCCGTGCAACGTCGTGGTGTACGAGGAAGGTCCGGGAATCGCCATGGTCGAAGCCATCGCGCCGCTGGCCGCTATGGGTGTAGTGGGCAATCCTACTCTCGACGATGTGGCTCAGCAGGCCCAGACGCGGCTCACCGCCGCCCTTGACGCCGTCGCGGAGCGCGCCGGAGCGTAGTCGAGCGTAGCCTTTCGAATTCCCGCCGGCGCCCTCTTCTATCTGATTCAAGAGCCAACCTCGGCCTTTGTGCGTACAGACGGAGCCGGCAGCGGGGGCTAGCCTACCTTCACACCTCCCGGTAGGCGGGGGGAGCGGAAGGGAGGGCCGATGTTCGAACGGCAGCCGTGGATGCAACGGGCGGGCGAGTACCCGCGGTCCGACCAGGAGTACTTCGGGTTGCTGGTCCGGAGTGTCTTCTCGGCCGGTTTGGGGCCTCGGGTGGTGGAGGCTCGGTGGGCGGGTTTGACCGCGGCGTTCAAGGGCATGGTCCCGCTGGAGGTCGCGGGCATGGACGAGTCGGACGTCATGCGCCTCCTGTCCGACCCGGGAGTGATCCGCAATCGGCGCAAGATCGAAGCTTCCATCACCGACGCACGCGAGTTCCTGGTCGTTATCGGGCAGTGGGGCAGCTTTCATGCCTATCTAGAATCGCTCGCGGCCGAGCGGAGTTTCGCGGGCCTGGTTGAGGAACTGTCGGGCAGATTCGCCCATCTCGGGCCTACGTCGGCGGCCTTGTTCCTCTTTAGCGCTGGATGGCGGGACGATTGTACGGCGTCGCCGGCCGAGGGCGCCGCGGAATCGGAGCCGGCCAAAGAGACCGGCCGGCGGACGTCCAAACGGGGCAGGCAAGCCGTCGCCAGCGTGGGTAGCGAGGCCTGAGTGAGTGGCCTGGCCTGAGTCGCGTGCGATGTAGCCGCGGGAACCGGCGATGCACTCACCCCGTCGGAACCCGCGGCAGTCTCGCCTGGTAGACTACCCGGGCTGGTGCGCTTGCGACGCACGCCCCCGGAACCCAACACTACACAGAGTCGAGTTCAATATGGATCGGCCGCCTCCAATTACCGTCTTCAGCGCCGCCGTGGCCTCCGCGGCGGCCCTCTTCGTGATCACGAAATCGGGCATCGCCGGCACCCTGGCGGGCGCGGCTGTGGCTTCTCTGGTCTACACCGGAGCATCGCATGGGTTTCATCATGCTCTGGAGCGGTTGGTTCGTCGCGTGCGGCAGTGGAGGCTCCCCGAAGCGGAGGCTCCGGTGGATCAAGCGCGCACGGCGATCTCGACCGAAGAGGGCGGGGAGTCGCTCCCGTCCATGCTGCTTCTTCCGCCCCCCGCGCCGCGCCGTCCCGCGAGGAGTGTCGTGGCCACCTGGGGTCCGTTGTTCCTTGCCACTGCAGCGCTCGTGGCCAGCCTCTACTCCATCACCACGGGAACGCCTATCGAGCGGGTCGTGGTGCAAGAGCGGGTACTAGAGAAGCCGGTCATAACGGAGCGGGTGGTAGTTGAGACCCCGACCGTGACCGCACCCCAGCCCACGCAGGGCCATGGGTCTCAGCCGGCTGTGGACACACCGATGACCACCACTACTGTGGTTGCCACGGAGTTGCCTGCGACGACCTCGACGACCTCGACGACCTCGACGACCTCGACGGCGCCGCCGACCAC
>CAZDGO010000040.1:0-3474 GCA_964504825.1 uncultured Gaiellales bacterium | reverse complement strand
CGACGACCTCGACGACCTCGACGACCTCGACGACCTCGACGGCGCCGCCGACCACTACCACGACCAGCACTGCGCCGCCGGTTTCCACGACCGCACCGGCGGCGCCGGCGCAGTAATACCCGTGGTAGGATTGTTGCTTGATCCTGTCAGTTGCAATCCGAGAGGAGTCCCGTGTCTCGCGAAGTAGTCATCCTGAGCGCCTGTCGCACCCCGGTAGGCCGTTTTCTTGGTTCGCTGTCCAGCGTTCCCGCCATCAGACTCGGTGCCGTGGCCATGGCCGAAGCCCTACGCCGGGCCGGCGTGCAGGGCAACGAGGTCGACGAAGTGATCATGGGCAATGTGCTGCAGGCCGGGCTCGGTCAGAACCCCGCCCGTCAAGCCACGCTGCTTGCCGGATTGCCTGCGGAGACCCCAGCACTGACCATCAACAAGGTCTGCGGGTCGGGCCTGAAGGCAGTGAACCTGGCTGCTCAAGCGGTGGCTTTGGGCGACGCCGAGGTGATCGTGGCGGGTGGCATGGAGAACATGAGCCTCGCCCCGTATCTCGTCCCTGAGGCCCGCACCGGATATCGCATGGGCGACGGGGTCCTGGTCGATTCCATGATCAAGGACGGACTCTGGTGCGCGATGACCGACGTCCACATGGGCACCACGGCCGAGAACGTCGCCGAGCGCTACGGCATCACTCGGGAGATGCAGGACGCACAATCGGCCGAGAGCCAGCGCCGAGCGGGGGTGGCGATCGCTGAGGGCAAGTTCAAGGATGAGATCGTGCCGGTGGAGATCCCGCAACGCAAGGGGAGTCCTCTCGTGATCGACACTGACGAGCACCCCAGGCCTGAGACCACTGTTGAATCTCTGGCGGCGCTCAAACCGGCGTTCAAGAAGGACGGCACCGTCACCGCGGGCAACGCGTCGGGCATCAACGATGCCGGAGCCGCCTTTGTCGTGGCGTCGCGCGAGTATGCCGACAGCAGGGGCCTCACGCCCCTTGCCTCGATCGTGAGCCAGGGCGCGGCTGGGCTCGATCCGTCGATCATGGGCATGGGGCCGCTTTACGCATCACGCAAGGCCCTGGCGAAGGCAGGCCTCACGATCGGCGACATCGATCTGGTGGAAGCCAACGAGGCCTTCGCCTCACAGGTGGTAGCGGTGGGCATAGAGCTGGGTCTCGATCCGGCGAAGACGAACACCCGCGGTGGCGCCATCGCGATCGGTCATCCCATCGGTGCCTCTGGGGCCCGGATCTTAGTGACGCTGCTGTATGCGATGCTGCACGACGGTGCGCGGACCGGGCTTGCCACGCTGTGCATCGGTGGGGGCCAAGGAGTGGCCACGGTCGTACGGCGGGATTCGTAGGGGATTCTGGGAGAGGTTTGACTGTACGTTCTGGTGGGCAATCACCCGGCAGTATGAGAAACTAGACTGAGTTACTCAGGATTCAACGCCCTGGCTCGATGAAAGAGATCGACGGGGCCCAAGGAGGAATCATGAAGGAGCGCGTGGCGGAGGCCCTGGAGTTCGTTCGGCCGGCCTTGCAGAACGACGGGGGTGACATCGAGCTCATCGACGTGGATGAGGCCACCGGGGTGGTCACGGTAAAGTTGGTGGGGGCCTGCGGCGGCTGCCCCATGTCACAGATGACCCTCAAGAACGGCGTCGAACGCATCCTCAAGGAAGCTGTGCCCGAGGTAGTATCGGTCGAATCCATCTAGCACCTGACCACCCGCCCGCGGGTGTTGAGAATCAAGGGGGCTTTCTCGCGCGATGTACCGAGCGCGGGGGAGCCCCCTTTTCGCGTGGGGAACCGACCAGGGCAGCGCCCTCGTCGAGCGCCGGCGTGGCGCCAACCAGGTTGCGGCCAGGCCGGTTCGGTCAGTCGGTAGCCATGGTAGTCAACTGCTCCTGAGCCTCTCGCAGCTGGCCGAGAACTACGGCAAGGTCTCCGACGGAGGCTACCGTCTTCCGCAGCTGATGGGCGAGAGCCCTTTGCCGCCGGCTTATCGTGTCCGCAAGAGCCATCGCCTGTTCTTGGCCGGCGAGAAGGTATTCGATGTGCGGCGTGACCTGTTGCCGGATCTCCTGCGTCTTTCGATAGAGGCGCCGCACCTGCAGACCCACCAGCACGAGGCCGATGACGACCGCGGTGGCGGTCACTAGAAAGCAGACGAGGAGCACCCAGTTCATGGGGTACATCATAGACCATCATGCCGCGTAGACGGGAACCCACGGGGGAATACGGGTCAGTCGAAGGTCGGGCCGGGGGTCAGTCGACGGTCGGAGAGCCCGAACGAGGCAGGATCGGGAAGCGGCGGATGGTGTTCAGATCGCTGCGGTCGGAGAGGGTAGAGATGCGGATCACGTCGCCGGTACGCGGTGCGTGCACGAACTTCCCCCCGCCGATGTAGATGCCCACATGGTGCACAGGGTTGCCGAACGCAAGAAGATCCCCCGGCTTGATCTCGGTAGGTGGTACTTCCACCCCCATCTGGGCCTGGTAGCCGGAGTAGTGGGGCAACACGATGCCGTGCTGGGCGAAGACGTAGCTAGTGAAGCCGGAACAGTCCATGCCGGTCGATGGTCTATCGCCGGCCCAGACGTAGGGGATGCCCAGATACGCGGCGGCGGTCTGTACGAACTGGTTGAGCACGTCGTCACCCGTCTGCGGCAGAGGACCATCGTACATCTGCCAGCCGGACATTCTGGAGCGTAGCTCAGTCTCGAGGCGTTGTCTCTCGGCCTCTTGCCTCAGTCGCTCCTGCTCTACAAGCTGCGCGATGCGGCCGTCGAGGCCGTCGAGGGTCGATTGGCGCTCGGCCAGCATGGTCTCGATCTCTCCACGCCTTTGCTCGAGTTCCTCACGGAGACCCAACTCCTCGCTCTTCTTGGTGTCGACCTCTGCTTCGAGCGACGACAAGTCGTTGAGGGCGTAGCTGGTCTTCTCCACCAGCCGCTGGTCCTGCGTGGTCACGTGATAGAGCAGGATGAGCCGCTTGACGAAACTCGTGAAGTCGTCGGTGGCCATCAGGATCTCGAGGAAACTGTTGCTGCCCGCCTTGTAGCTGGCCACGAGGCGCTCCTCGACCTTGGCTCGACGGTAGTCGTAGGTCACGTGGGTGTCTTGCAGGCGGCGGCGCATCGCGGCGAGGTCCTGGTTCGTCTGTTCGAGGCGCAGGGCGACCTCGTTGTAGCTCTCCGACAGCTGTTCCAGTTTGACGTCGAGGCGGGCTATCTCACTCTGTACCGCGGCGGCCTGCGTTTGGAGGGACTCCACCTGTGCCTTGGTCTCTCCCTGGAGTTGTATGCTGGTGCCGGTGGCCGGGGCGGCTGCGGCGACCGATGACCCCAGCGCGGCCAGAAGAAGGTAGAGTGCGATCATCCAGACGGCCAGGGCAAGGATGGAGAGGACGCTAGCAGGCTGCTGAAAAGTGACGCTTCGCCACCAGGGCGCGATGGGCGAGCGTGAGACAAGGA
>CAZDGO010000039.1:0-11560 GCA_964504825.1 uncultured Gaiellales bacterium | reverse complement strand
GATTCTTATCGGTATCTAAGCTCATTCAAAGCTTCGGCCTCCAGACTCATGGGTGAAGCTGCCCAGTCGAGCAAACACCAAACGACCCTTGCGCGGAAAGCCGGTGTCCGGTCCGGACCGGACACCCATGGCCATGACCACTCAGACCCGGCGGCGCGAGGGTAGATAGGTCGCGAGGGCGTCGCGCAGACGCACCGGCTGGAAGTCCGGGAACAGCTTGCTCAGCGGCTCCGGATCGGCGACGCCGCCCTGGGAGGAGAAATCCACCGCCATGGGCGTAAGCGGTCGGCCGGGCAGGAACTGCATGACCGCCCCCTGCACGCGCCCCACCGGCTTGGGCACGTGCAACAGAGGGCGGCGCCTGTGCATGACATCGAGGGCGGTGCGGAGTATGTCGTTCATGGTGAGGACTTCGGGCCCTCCCAGGGGCAGCGTGGCGCCGTCGGCCGCGTTGGCCGCGGCGACTACGAGGGTGAAGACCCGGCCCACGTCCTCGACGAACACCGGGGTCGCTTTCTCCTCTCCATCTCCGAAGAGGGGCATCATCGGCAGGAAATCCGAATAGCGGATGATGGTGTTGAGGGCGGCATCACCAGGGCCGTAGGCCCAGCTCGAGCGGATGATGGTCCAATCGAGCCCGCTACCGCGTATGGCCTCCTCGGCCTGCCATTTGGCGCGGTTCCAGGTCTCGGGCGCGTCCTCTCTCACGGTGATGCCGCTCAGGTAGAGGAACCGTGGCGACCACGAAGGGAAGCGGACCAGGCCTGGACCGGCGGTCCGCGCCCAGTAGACATCGGAGACCGCCTCCAGAAGGTTAAATGTGCCGTTGCGGTCGATGTTCATGTAGGTGTAGCCCTTGCCGGGATCTTCGTTGGGCGCCCCCGGGAATTGGGCGGCCTGGATGATCACCTCGACCCCCGCGACAGCGGGCCGCAGCGTCTCCAGCCGGGTGACGTCGGCCGACACGAACGTCAGGCGGCCTTCCCCCAATGCCCGCCGGCATTCGTCGAAGCGGCCCAGAACGCTCCGGGCCCGCTCGGCGGACCGCCCCATCGCACGCACCCGGTGTCCCGCGGCCAGCAGATGGCGGGTGATGGCGCTGCCCATGAATCCCGTGGCGCCCGATACCAGGATGGTCATGCGGATCCTCCCTTGCGCGGCCTACCGACCCTCTCGGGGCATGCGGCGGAGCGGTCGTGCGGCCCGGCCCAGCTCATGCTAGCCGCCTTCTTCCCTTTCCGGCCCTTCCGCGAACGTCGTGGTAGGCGCCAGAGCCGCCCACAGGTCACCCGTGCGAGCCAGGCGCGCCGGCGCAGTGCGGACGGTGAAGACGTCCGGGCTCTGCAGGCGCCCGAGTTCTTGCCAGGTGACCGGCATAGAGACGGTGGCCTGCGGAGTAGGGCGCACGACATACGGCGGCACCACGGTGGCTCCGAGGGCCATGCGCAGTGCGTCCAGATAGACGCGCCCGTCGCGCCGTTCCAGGCGCGACTCTCGGGTCAGGCGGTCGGGGTGACGGCCGATGAGACGATCGAACAGATCGGTCAACGAGGCCCGCACTTCGCCGAAATCCAGCGAGCCGTCGAGGGGCAAGGCCAGATGAACGCCGTGTTTGCCGGAAGTCTTGACCAGGGGGTCCATCCCGTCCGATACGAGCTCATCCCGCAGGAGGTGGGCCGCCTCTACCGCTAACGCGAAGGCCTCGCTGTCGAGCGGGCGTTGTGCACCTGAAGTAGATGGCGGCGAGTCAGGTGGGTCGATGTCGATCACCAGGTGGTCGGGGTGTTCCAGGTCCACTGTGCGCGAGAGGAAGGCGTGCAGCGTCAGTGTGCCGAGGTTGACCAGGTAGAGGAGGTCGGCTACGTCGTCCACCAACGGGTGGTGCACCGTCCGTTGCGCGTGCCGGTACTCCATCGTGTGACGGCGAAGCCATTCGGGCACGAACGTCGGCAGATCCTTCTGATAGAAAGACTGACCGGTGATCCCCTCGGGCCAGCGTTCCAACACCAAGGGGCGGCCGGCCAGATGGGGGAGCAGGAAGGGGGCGACATCTCGGTAGTAGGCGAGGACCTCACCCTTGGTGATCCCCGGCTCGGGGAAGTAGACCCGGTCAGGGTGGGTGATCAGCACTCTCTTCTCACCGAGCTGGAACGAGTCCTCGATGGCGGATTCCTGCAGTCAGCCGGCGCCGCTGGAGGCGTCTTCCGCGATCTCTTCGATGGAGCGGCCGCTGCTCACCGACAGAGGGGCCTCCTGTGTGAGGTCTAGACCCGGGTGTGCGTCGTCGTCTCGGTGCTTGATCATGAGCCAGTTCTTCTCGCCCCGGCCCTTCATCTGCACAAGGGTCCAGCTGCCGCGCAGCTTCTCTCCATGCAGGATGAACTTGAGCTCTCCGCTTGCCAGGTCGGCCTCGGGATCAGGCGGGGGGCCAGGGGACACGACTTCGGCCGGCGGTGCGTCGTGGTGCGGGACCTTGACCGGCTTGCGTCTGGTCAGGTCGGGCTCCCACCACCCGATGTCCCAGAGCAGAACGGTGCCGCCGCCGTACTCGCCTTCAGGAATCGTGCCCTCGAAGTCACCGTACTCCAGGGGATGGTCCTCGACCATGACCGCCAACCGTTTTTCGGTCGGGTCGGGCGAGGGGCCTTTGGGCACCGCCCACGACTTCAGCACTCCCTGCACCTCGAGGCGTACGTCATAGTGGAGTCTCGAGGCGGCGTGCTTCTGCACGCAGAAGAACGGCTTCTTTGCGCGCGGGGCGATGGGACCCCCGGCGGGTTCGGCAGTGTGGCCAAAATCGCGCTTCTCCCGATATTCCTTGAGGCGATCTTCGGCGGGCGTGTGCGACTCGTCGGCCGGAGGCTTGGCGTCGGTGGTGGTCATAGGTCTCCTTCCCAAGCGGGTAGCTACATTGTATCTCTGTGGGTGGAGCGCCGCACGAGCAGCCGTACGATCTCCGGCTGCTCCTCCTCGGCAAGGCCGCGGCTCTTCCCCAAGCATATCGGTGATTGGAGCCGATAGAAGTCGTGTGGGGCCTGGGGCCGCGCGGTGTGCCTGAAAGTTGAAAAGGTGTGAAGGGGTGTTGTCGATGAGGCCGGAAGTGTCGAAACCATGGGACGGTGATGCCTGCAGCTGGCTATTGAGATTGAGGAAATCGGTCGGGATTTCTACGACGCCCTGGCTGGTCTTCTCGATGACCCCCGCGCGGCAAACCTATGCCGAGACCTGGAAAAGAACGAGGCCATTCACTGCAGGACCTTTCGGGCCTTGCGCTCTCAATTGGCGAGCAGAGGCGAGACGGTCATCTTGTCTGATGAATCGATCGTATCGGCGCGTCAGGCCGCGCGCCATAGGGTGATTCCGAGTCAGTCTGAGATTCTGCGGGTGGTGTCTGCCGGACGGATCGCCGAGGTGCTCGGAGTGGCCATCGAGATGGAGAGGGACGCCATCAGTTACTACCGCACGCTTGCCGGCCAAGTGAGCGTTGGCGATAGCGACGTGCTTCAAGCTATCATCCGAGAAGAAGAGCAGCATCTGCAACAACTCCTGGCCTTTGCTGTATCAGAGGACTGATAGGTCGTCTCCTGAAGAGAAGTCGAGACCGATCCTCTACGCACAGAGCGCCTGCGGGCGAGGCCGGTATCTGGCCACGCGTCGTCAGGAAAATGCGGCGAGAGCTTGAACGTCGTCTTG
Source organism: uncultured Gaiellales bacterium (assembly GCA_964504825.1). Lineage (GTDB taxonomy): Bacteria > Actinomycetota > Thermoleophilia > RBG-16-64-13 > RBG-16-64-13 > JAJZQZ01. Next base: position 7,867 of record CAZDGO010000039.1, on the reverse strand, counting down.
AGCGGTTCAAGCGGAAGGTGGGGGTTGCTGATGGACCAAAATGTAGTCGGCCTGGCCACGATCATGATCGTCTTCGCGGTTCCCGGCATGATCGTCCTGGGTCTCGGCCTACTCTTCAAACGGCGGTCGGTCGTCATACTCGGCGGAGAGATGATCGTGCTCCTCGCCTTCGTGGGTCTGTCGATTTACCCTTGGTCTAGCGAGACCCTGACTATCGAGCAGGGGCTTCCGTCGCCGCAGCCTGTTCCACCGCTCGTGAACACGACCGCCACGTAGACCTCCGGGAGACGGGTCGGCCGAAGAGTGCGTTGCAGAAGCTGGTGGTCTCGGCGCCGATTTCGACGAAGGACTCCGGTGGGCCTTGGGCTAGGCTGACAAGGCTGATCCCCTGGGGGAGCTTCGCCACGATGTGGTAAACGAGTCCACTGAGGAGGGTTGAGGGTAGCAGTCTCGTGGGGGAGGCGCCCACCACTCGCCATCGTGCTAGCTCCACACTCCGGAACTGACCTCGGCATTGTGCTAGCACGGCGGATGCTCGTCGGGCCGGGTTTGGACCGCGGTGGAAGCACCAGTGGAGGAGCCTCAAGGCAGCCCGTCGTACGCCGGTGAGCATGCCAGGCGCCTACTCGTGGCGAAGCTCTCTCCCCAGGATCCTCTCCACGTCTTGCACCTTGCCCTCGAGCCGGCCGGTGGCTCCGGCGCGGTCGTCGATGGCGATGTGTGTCACCACCCGCGGCGCCTTTTCCCGCATGTAACGGTGGCAGCTCATGATGAGCTGCATGACTTCGGCCTCGTCGCCCTCGATCGTGGTCTGCATGGCTCCCAGCTTGAAAGGAAGCCCGGACGCTTCGATCAGCGGCATCATCCCCGCCACGAACTCGCCCAGTCCTTCTCCAACACCAACGGGAGCAACAGAGAAAGTGGCCAGCATGATGGACCTCCAGTCCTCTCGGAACGCTTCCGCCTACGGCACATCCGCCGCGCGGCCCTATCGTGCTCAGTCAACGGCATCTAGGTCAGGGCGTCCACCAACGTCCAGATTCCGAAGCTGATGAAGAGCGCCGCAGAGATTCGCTTCATGAGCTTCGCGGGGATGCGGCGCCCGGCCAGGTGACCGAGGACCACGGCAAGCACGTTGGCCAATATCATCCCGATGGTCGCCCCCAACCAGACCCCCACAGAGGCCCAGACGCTCCCGTCGAAGCGGGCTGCCAGGGAGAGAGTGGCGAGCTGGGTCTTGTCGCCGACCTCGGCCACCAGAAAAGCGCCCATGACCGCGAGGATGACATGCTTGCCGCTCTTGACCTCACACTCTTCCTCTGGCTGGGGCCTCTCCTTGACTAGAAGGTTCCACAGGCCGAAGCCAAGGAAGAGCACGCCCGCTCCGATCTTCACAGCCGTAAGAGGAATGAATCTCCCAGCCACCGCGCCCACGACCACAGCGAGCAGGTTGAGCGCGGCTATAGCCAGTCCCACTCCCACCAGGACCCTCCGCGCAGGATAGCGGCAGGCCAAAGACAGGGTGAGCAGCTGGGTCTTGTCCGCCATCTCGGCAATGGTGACAAGCACGAAGGCGGTGAGGAAGGCTGTCATCGCGGTGATGATATCAGTAGGACCGGCGGTTACGGGCGTTTGAGGACTTGCCTGATTATGAACCGCCGACTTATTGTGTACGCAGCGGTGCGCAACGCGCAAGAGCCTGTTAGCGTTCCGTAGGTCATCGGCCGGGGGGATGTAGCCAGTCGGTTCGAGGAGTCGGCGGCTGGGGTTTCCCGAGCTCGGCTACGTGAGTCTGGACGAGATGCAGTCAGTGCGCGTCATCGAGCGGGACCTTTACTGGACCGTCAAGCCACTGCGGGACGTGCGGCCTGCCGGGTGATCCGAGGGTTTCTCGCCCGCTACTCGGTCGCCAAGGGCCGCAAGGGCAAACGGCCTCGGCGATTAATCCTCTAGTAGCGCGGGTATAATTTAACTCACTATCAAGCGCCGCCCGAAGGAGACGACCATGCCCAATTGCACCGAGATGAAGGTCGGCGAGGTGTACGTGTGCTCCGACTGCGGGCTCGAACTCCAGGTCATGAAGTCCTGCACGGAGGAGGGCTCACACGGCGGCAGCTGTTCCCTTGAGGGCGGAGGCTGTGTCCTGCGCTGCTGCGACGAGGAGCTCGTCCTCAAAGAGGGGTAGCGCGCTACACAACACGAGCGGCCATGTCCCTGTCGTTGCAGGGTGAGCGTGACCCAGGGGACGGCGCAGCCAGCGCTGCAATCTCATGGGCGGGTCTCCAGGTGATGGGCGGGGTTGGTCGCGGCCGTTCGCCATATGGACTGACGGATTGCCTGGGTGAGCTGGAGGTCCTGGATCCAGGCCTTCCGCGATGCGATCTCGAAGATGAGAATGGCCACGGCCGTCTTCCATCCGCGATGGACGAGCGAGGCGAGCAGCGTGAGCAGGACCGCGAGCGCGATCATGGCCGAAGACGAAGTGCGTTCGCGGCACGGCCCCACGGTCGGCGCGGACGGGGGAAAAGTTCCCCGTCAGGGTCAGGGGGAGTTGCACGGCTCCTTTGCCTCCCGGCTGGTCTCGGACTCATAATAGGCTGGTCGCATGGTCGAGTCCTGCTGGGCCCATAGGAAAGCCCTGCGGTTGGCAGGGCTTTCCTTTTTTTTCCTATGTCAGAACCTGCCGAGTGATTCCCAGCTTCCTGATCAGGAGAGCAGGCGGCGCCAATCGCTCCTGTGTCTCGCGCAGCCGGTTCGAGATGATGTTAGCGACGTTGGTCATGAGTACGTACCCGCGGCCTGCACCGCGCGGGTCGCCCTCCGTCACGACGGCTGCCATCCGTCGACCCAGATGTACTCCCCCTGCACCCTGACCGCGAGCTTGGCCAGCGGCCGAGGCGGCGGGCCGCTTATGACCTGCCCCGTGGGGGAAAAGACTCCTGCGTGGCAAGGACAGAAGAAGCGGGCGTCCTCGCCATCCCATTTGATGTCCAAGAACGCGCCGTATCTCCTGGAATCCTTAGCGAGTCCGGGAGGCCGCGACCTTGAGCTTGCCGTCCTCCATCCAGAAGATCCGGTCGGCTATCTCTTTGAGCCGCTCGTCGTGGCTTACTATGACGACGCTGCGCCGTTGCTCGCGGCCGATATTCCGTAGCTGCCTGGCCACCTCGCGGCCTATCTGGCTGTCGAGGTTGGCCGTAGGCTCGTCGGCCAGGATGACCACAGGGTCGTTGGCCAGCGCGCGGGCGATGGCCACACGTTGCTTCTCGCCTCCGGAGAGTTGCGCCGGCCGGAAGTCGAGCCGGTCGGCCAGGCCCAGCTCGGTGAGGAGGGCCTCCGCGCGCCTGCGCGCCGCCTTGCCTCGGACGCCGGCGAGGTTGAGCGCGACCTCCACGTTCTCCCTGACCGGGAGGGCGCTCAGGAGGTTGAAGTCCTGGAAGACGAAGCCGAAGTTGCGTACCCGAACATCGGGGAGACGGCTTTCTGGAAGGGTGCTGATGGTCGTTCCGTCGACCTCGATGGTGCCGCTCGACGGCCGGAGCAGGGCGCCCAGCATCAGGAGGAGCGTGGTCTTGCCGCTGCCCGACGGTCCCATGATCAGCACGATCTCGCCCGCTCGGACCTCCAGAGTGACGTCACGCACGGCCACTACCTCTGTGCGCCCGACCCCGAAGCGTCGGCCCACCACCCGAGCCGCAAGCACGACAGGAGCCTCATCCATGCCGGAACACCTCCGCGGGATCGATGCGGTTGACGCGCTGTATGGGCGCCCCCGCCGCGAGCAGGGACATGAGGGCCGCACCGGCGACCACTTTCAATACCGACCCGGGCTCCACCCGGATCGAGGTACTCAGATCGAGCGCTGCGAACAGCCAGGAGAGGGCGAACGTCAGCACCACGGCTGCGGTCGCACCGAGTGCTACCGACCAGCCGGCCTGGGCGAACACCAGCCGGTATAGCCACCAACGGCGGGCACCCATCGCGCGCAACACCCCGTACTCTCGGACCTTCGCCAGGGTGAGGGTGTAGATGGTGAGCGACACGGCCACCAGTCCTACCACGAACCCCACACTATTCATGATCACCATAAGCTGGGCGGTCATGTCGCGGACCAGACGGCCCTCCTCCCGGACGAACTGCGTCCGGCTCATGGCCTCGACCCCAGGAACGGCTGCCGATATCCCGGCGGCCCCGTCGGCCGGGGAAACCCCCGGATCGAGCCACACGAGCAGATAGCTGGCGGTCGCCGGCACGTCCCGGAGGCGGGCGAAATCGTCGAAGCGAACAAAGGCCATGCTGTTGGTAATGCTGGAAGTGTCGCGGGAGAGGCCCCGCAGAACGAACCGGCTGCCCAGTATCTGAACACCGTCGCCGAGTCCGACGCCGAGAGTCGCCGCCGCTTTTACGTCGAACACCGCCTCCCCCGGGGCGAGGTTGGCCGAGCCGGCCGCCATGCGCCATGGGCCGCCCCGTTTCGCGGCAGGGTCGAAGCCGATCACGTAGGCGGGTGAGCGACGCTCCCCAGCGACAACCGGATTGGTGGTGTACAGGATCGGGGCCACCTCGGCCACTCCGGCCACCGACTGCACCGCATCCGCCGCATCCAAAGGCAGCGCCGACACCGACATGTGCATGGTGCGCACGCCGGATTGAGCCAGGTAGAGGTCGGCTCCGGTGTTGCGCATGTATGCAGTCACTTGAAAGAGTGACCCTGCTACGATGCCGTCGAGCGCGAGGATCAGGAGGAGGGCGAAGGCCACCCCGCCCGTCGCTATGAAGAGTCGGGTCTTCTCTTGGAAAAGGTTGCGGCGGGCTACCGGGACCACGGTTTCTCCTATCTCCGGAAGACCCGGGCCGGGTCGATGGCGGCCACGTACCGCACGGGTAGCAGTGCTGCGAGGAGGGCCATGACCAGCGCCCCACCGGCCGCCATAGAAAGAGACGCCGCAGTGATAGAGATGAGGAACTGGGGCCAGATCTGCTCTATCGCCGTGGCCACCCCGAAAACTAGGATGACCCCCGCAGCGTACCCCGCCGCCGTGGAGCCCAAGGCCTGCTGGATGACTACGCCGTAGAGTGTGCGGTTGCGCATGCCGATGGCCTTCATGACCCCGTACTCGCGCATCCGCTCCACGGTAGCCGAGTAGATGGTGAGCCCCGCGAGGAGAGCGCCGATGCCAAAGGAGATGAACACCATCAGGCGTACGGGACGGCCCATGATGCTTCCGAGGTATTCCACGTCGTTGGCCGCCACGACCTTCCGCGGGAGCACCGTCAGTCCCGGTAAGGCCGTGCGCAGACGGTCCTCGACCTCGGCCAGCCGGTCTGGGTCGGCTGTCACCTCGGGACCAACCTCGGCCAGCACATAGCTCGTGGAGTCACCGACCCGGAGCAGGGATCTGGCCGCGTCCTGGTGCACGAAGATCAGGCTCAGCATCCAGGACGTCGTGCCCTCGGAGAGCCCGCTGATCGTAAACCTCTTGCCGAGTATCCACAGGAGATCACCTACGCGGAGGTCGTGCCTGCGGGCGAGCACCCTGTCTAGTACCACTTCGTCCCGCTCGTGGACCTGCCGCCCGGCCGAGAGCCGCCACGGCCCGCCGCCTTTCTCCGGGTCGTAGCCCAGCAGGAACGCGGTCACCTTGCTGCCGTGGAGCTCGAGGACGGCATACTGCGCGAACAGGGGCTTCGCGGCACTGACGCCCGGCACGCCCCGGACGCGCTCTTCGACTCCCGTGGGGATCAGTGAGGTCGCGCCCTGGAAGTTCGCCACGCCGTCCTGGCCCACGAAGAAGGCGGCGGGCGTGTGATCGATGTACGAAGTTATCTGTCGGTACATGCCGGCGAGGAACCCGTTGAGCAAGAGCACCAAGGCTACTGCCAGCGCCACGCCCCCTACGCTGATGAGAAGCCGCGGGCGATCCTCGAGGAGGTTCCGCCGGGCGATGGAAGCGCTGGGAGTGAGAAGGGCGATCGGTCTTCCTCCGCCCCGCTCAGGTCCGGCCGGCCTTGGCCGGTCTGAGCGGAGGACTTCCGAGCACCAATCCGATGGGGGAGAAGATGCCAACGTGTCCGCGTGGCACGGGCAGAAGAAGCGGTTCCACTACGCTGCCCCCGGGCTGGAGGACGAGGAAACGGCGGCGACTCATCTCGGCGCCGACCGCGTGAACACGGTTTCGGGAGGCGCGTTCCCAGGCCGACTCTCGGGCGCATTCATAAGCGGACGTCCGTACTATACCCCCTAGGGTACTAATAACTTCTTCACCGTACTCCGTTAGGCTCAGAAGGCACGACGAGCGCTCAGGTTTGGACTCATCCTTAGTTGCGCTTGACTTGGGTGGTGGCCGGGATTCGCACAACTACTACGCATCATAGTATTATAGCCTATATCGCCTGCAGCTCGCTTCACAAGTGTCGCGAACGGAAGAGGCGATGCGGGCAGTGATGACCGACCAAGGAGGGGTCCCGATGGGGGCTGCGGAAGCGATTACTACCACTCCAACCCCGAGCACATCCGCACGCCGCAACGTGCTGCTGCTCGCCGGGTGCCAGGCCCTCTACATGACGGGCTATATCCTCGGCGTCGCGACCTCCGCCCTCGTCGGAGCACAACTTGCGTCGCGGCCCAGTCTCGCCACTTTGCCCCTGGCGCTGCAATTCTTAGCTATGACGCTCACCACAGTGCCTGCCTCACTCCTCATGGGCAAGCTCGGGCGCCGGTTCGGCTTCATGCTTGCCGCCGCCATCGGGGTGGGGGGAGCGGTGCTCGCCACAAGCGCCATCCTCGCCGGCCGATTCTGGCTCTTCATCCTCGCCTCGATGCTCCTGGGGATCTTCTACGGCTTTGCGGGCTACTACCGTTTCGCGGCTGCCGATGCAGCGACGGACGATTTCCGCGGGCGAGCCATCTCCTACACCATGGCCGGAGGGGTCGTCGCCGCCTTCGGTGGACCATACCTGGCCAGAGGGCTGCAGCACGTCATGGGCTCGGCGGAGTTCGCCGGCAGCTACGCTTCACTCATCGCGATCTTCCTTCTCGCTTTGCTCCTGCCCGCTGGGCTTCGCCTCCCACGGCCGCCAGCGGTACGTTTTCGGGCCGGGCGACCGCTCGCGACCATCGCACGCCAGCCGGTCTTCCTGGTCGCTCTCGCGGGGGGGATGTTCGGATTTGCCATCATGATCCTCGTCATGACGGCGACGCCCCTCGCCATGAAGGCGCTCCAATACGGCTTTGGTTCCACCGCGATCGTGTTCCAGTGGCACGTGCTGGGGATGTTTGCACCGTCCTTCGCGACCGGCCATCTGATCAGGCGCTTCGGCGTGCACAACATCATGCTCACAGGGGGACTCTTGGCCCTTGCGGCGGTCGCCGTCAACCTGGGAGCAAGGGGTGGCGTGGTCTGGTTCTGGCTGGGGTTGCTGCTCCTCGGGGTCGCCTGGAACTTCCTGTTCATCGGTGGGACGAACCTGCTCACCGAAGCCTACCGCCCGGAAGAGAAGGCCAAGACCCAGGCGCTCAACGACTTCCTCGTTTATGGCGCCGTGGCCGCGGCCAGCCTCTCTGCCGCCGCCCTGGAACACGGTTATGGATGGCGGGCGGTCAACCTCGTGGTGCTGCCGTTCATCGCCGTCGTCGTGATCGCAATCCTCAGCCTGCGAACCCGCCGCCGCGTGGGGCCGTAGGCGAGTTCCCGATCACGCACTGCCCGCCTTGGGTCGCCACCTGGGTAAGCAGGCGGTCATAGACGCCTATGAAGGGCGGTACACCCCGGTCGTGCCGTGGGTGCCCTACGTGGGTGTCCACGCGGCGTACCTGATCGGGGAGACGGCCACGAAGGTGCTGCAGGATTCCGATCTGCTGGCGAAA
>CAZDGO010000038.1:0-11577 GCA_964504825.1 uncultured Gaiellales bacterium | reverse complement strand
GGCGGTGAACTGATATGGCGGCACCAGCCCCGACCAGGCGGTGATCTCTCCGGGTGGCGCTCGTGGCCCTGACCGCTTTGTCAGCGCGTCTGACGATCTACGTGCCCACGCCCGGTACCCGGTTTCGTCACGCGTCACTGAACCGGCGGGACGCCAGAGGCACCTTGAATCGGAGCTGGCGAGACTGTATGATGTACACGATATAGGAACGGCATACCTACAAGCGGCACAGAGAGTTTGTCTTCAGACTGAGGCGGTGAGCCGACATGGACCTCTTTGAGTACCAAGGCAAGCAGCTCTTCGCGAATGTGGGTCTTCCGATCCCAAGGGGTGGGACGGCCGAGACCCCCGAGGAGGCGGCCGCCCTGGCTGCGGAGCTTTCCGGCCGGTTGGTGGTGAAGGCTCAGGTTCTCGCGGGGGGCCGGGGCAAGGCAGGTGGTGTCAGGCCGGCCGACGACCCGGCAGGCGCTCGGGCTGCCGCGGAAACCATCCTGGGCATGAGCATCGGGGGGCACACCGTTCACCGGGTCCTCGTGGAGGAGGCCTGCTCTATCGAACGGGAGTTGTATGCCGCTCTTATCCTGGACAGGGGTGAGAAGAAGGTACTCGCCATGCTCTCGGCAATGGGAGGCATGGACATCGAGGAGGTGGCACACGACCACTCCGATGCGATCTCCCGGGTCTGGATCGACCCCTTGGCGGGTTTCTCTCCCTACCATGCGCGTCGTCTGGTGTTCGAGGCGGGCCTGTCCGCCAACCTTACGAGCGGTGTTGCCGATACGTTCGCGCGTCTCTGGCGGGCTTTTGGACAGTACGAAGCCACTCTGGTAGAGGTAAACCCATTAGCCCTGGCCGCGGACGGTTCTCTCGTCGCGCTCGACGCCAAAGTAAGCGTTGACAACAACGCCCTGTTCCGTCACCCAGAAGTCGAGAAGATGCACGACGAGCGGCCCGCCGACAGGGATGAGCAGATGGCCAAGCAACGCGGCGTGACCTACGTGAAGCTGGACGGCGACGTCGGCGTGCTCGGGAACGGCGCGGGTCTAGTCATGAGCACATTAGATGTGGTTGCCGATGCGGGGGGCCGGCCGGCAAATTTCCTGGACCTTGGCGGGGGCGCCAAAGCCGAGGAGATCGTCTCCGCCCTCGAGGTCATCGTCTCCGACCCGAAGGTAACCACCATCCTCTTCAACATCTTCGGCGGCATCACCCGCTGCGACGAGGTGGCGAGGGGGATCCTGGGGGCCATCGAGAGGATGCGCCTCACACTCCCCATCGTGGTCCGCATGGACGGCACCAATGAGGCGGAAGGTCGGGGATTGATCGCGGAGGCCATCACCGAGGGTCAGGAGAATCTTTACCTGGAACCAACTATGCTTGCTGCCGCCCACCGCGCCGTAGGGCTCGCCGCTTCCAGGGCCTGAGGGGAGAATCGATGGCGATCCTCATCGATGAAGAGAGCCGGGTCGTCGTTCAGGGTCTCACGGGCCGGGAGGGTTCCTTCCACGCGCTGCGCAACCGCAGCTACGGCACCCAAGTGGTGGCCGGGGTCACCCCGGGCAAGGGGGGGCAGGAGGTGGACGGCATACCCGTCTTTGACACCGTAGAACAAGCCGTAGGTTCAACCGGGGCCGATGTCTCGCTGATATTCGTGCCCTCCCATTTTGCCGCGGATGCCATCTTCGAGGCTGCCGACTCGGGCGTTGCGCTGGTCATCGCGATCACAGAAGGCATCCCGGTGCACGACATGCTGAAAGCCTACAACTACCTCAGGACCAGAGGCGTAGCTCTCATTGGCCCGAACTGTCCGGGCGTCATCTCTCCAGGTAGGGCCAACGTGGGAATCATGCCTACTCAGATCTTCCGCCAAGGGGGTGTGGGCCTGGTCAGTCGATCGGGCACCTTGACCTATCAGATCGCCAATGAGCTCACCCAAAGACAGATCGGTCAATCGACGGCGGTGGGCATTGGAGGGGACTCTATCGTGGGGCAGAGCTTCATTGACATCCTCTCGCGTTTTCAAGAAGATTCACAGACCCAGCTGGTGGTGATGATTGGGGAGATTGGCGGCAGCGAAGAGGAGGCGGCCGCAGCCTACATAGCCGAGCACATGACCAAGCCGGTGGTGGCCTATATCGCCGGCTTTTCCGCCCCGCCCGGCAGGCAGATGGGCCATGCCGGAGCCATCATCTCCGGCTCTTCGGGCACTGCCCGGGCCAAGAAGGAGGCTCTTGAGGCGAACGGCATCAGGGTTGGGGCAAATCCCACTCAGGTAGCCGAGCTGGTTGCGGAGGTGGTGGGCTAGGAGCCGAGTACCTGGGAATCCGCCCGGCGATTGGCTAAAATGACTGGCGTCGAGCAGGAGGGCCAGCGGAATCATGCCGATCAGTAGCGGTATCGAACGTGCACTTCAGGTCATCTACTACGTGGCCGGTCCTCGCCCTGGGCGGAAATCCGACCTGGGTGTCTCTGAGATAGCGCGCGGACTCGGCCTCTCGAAGACCGTGGTTCACCGCATACTCACCACGTTGATGGCGGTCGACTTCCTTGCCGTGGACCCTGAGACGCGGCGCTATCGGCTGGGCCCCGGCGCAGTGATCGTCGGGCACGCCGCCCTAGACCAGATCAACCCCTATCGCGTCGCCCGTCCGTATATGGAGAAGCTTGCCCACGAGACCGGCGAGACCACGACCCTCTCCATCCGCCGCGGCGGTCAACGTGTCTACATCGATCAGATCATCTCCGAGCAAGAGGTCCGCATGTCGGTGCAGGTGGGCGACGCCTCACCCCTGCACGCGGGGTCGCCCGCGAAGGCCATCCTCTCCGCCATGCCGGAAGCCGAGGCGAAGGAGTACCTCGACCAGCACAAGACCCTCGCTCGGTTCACTCCCCAGACGATAGTGGACCGTTCTGCGCTCGAGTCCGACTTGACCAAGATCCGTCGCCTTGGCTACGCCGTGAGCTATGGAGAGCGCCAGGCCGACGCTTTCTCGGTCGCGGCCCCCATACTTCAGGCAGGCGGCATTGTGTTCGGCGCGATCTCCGCCTGCGGTCCCGTCCAGCGTTTTGACGACGAGCGCGGCAGGCAGTACGGTCCCATGGTGCGGGAGGCTGCCGAGCAAGTGTCGCGCGATCTAGGCTATCAGGGCGATTGGTTCGCCTCGGAGAAGTAGGCGCACCTGGCCTTGCGGGGAGTCGCTATGCGCCCCCTCCTTTCGGGATCATCGTAACGAATAGTCCACGCCGGTGACGGTCTTCACTGATAGGCGGTGACCGAGCAAGAGCCCGCGCCACCAACACTGCCGCTCCGCAGGTGTTGACACAAGGCGATTGAGACGGTATCGTATGTCTCAGAAGAACTGCGTTCCTATCAAAGGAACGCATTCGGGGACGATAGCAGTCGCAGGTGTCGGGGGACCCGGCGACGTAGGGGGGAGGTCCCGGTCTTTTTTGGCAGACCCACGACTCGACAATACTCTCTGGTTCGTACCCCCCGTTCACGGGCGTCGGCGACCGTTGTGTCTCCGGCGCCCGCACTCTCCTGAGTAAGCTGCGGAAAACGGGGAGGCCGGAGCGCTCCCCGCCGGCTTCTCGGATCCACGATCTCACGTGCGCCGCGCCGTGGCGTCTTGGCCCATGGGTGAACCCTGTTGACCCATGTTGGCAGGGTCGCTATCGTATGCGCAACAGGAACCGTGTTCCATAGATAGGAACAATATTTGAGCGACTTCGGAGCTACCGTGCGCAAAGCCTTTGCCACCATCGACGTGAACCCGCGGGTCTGCACCGGATGCCGCGCCTGTGAGGTCGCCTGTTCGATCTCCAAGGAAGCGTCGGTGCATCCTGCCGCCTCAAGAATCCACATCGTGCAGACGGGTCTGGGACCGTTCGACATCCCGGTCATCTGTCACCGTTGCTCCAATGCGCCGTGTGCGGCCTCCTGCCCGCCGCGGGCGGCCGCTCTCTCTCAAGACTCGATCTCAGGCGTGATCCGGCTCGACGCGGAGTCGTGCCTGCGCGGAAAAGGGTCCGACTGTCGTCGCTGCGCCAGAGTCTGTCCGGCGGGGGCGGTGCGTCACCACCCCGTGTCGGACCTTCCAATGTTCTGCGACCTCTGCGGGGGCGACCCCGCCTGCGTGCGCTCCTGCGCTTTCCAGGCGCTCGCCTTCCTGCCCGGGTCCAGCTTCGACGGGCGCCACTACGCGCGTCGCGCTGACGAGATCGCGGCCGATCTGCACGTGGGCCTCTACGGTCGCACGGACGTGGAGTGAGCAAGGAGAGAGATGAGCGCCATGCGCCGAGATGCTCAGTTCCGCCACCGCCTGCTCGAGATAGACCTGACCAGTGGAACGGTCTCTCCTCTCGAGGTGCCGGTGGAGTGGTCCGTCGCGTTCGTGGGCGGGCGCGGCCTCGGGGCGCGCCTTGTTTGGGAACGGCTGAGCGCAGGCGTCGACCCGCTTGCCCCGGAAGCCGAGATGTACCTGCTCACAGGGCCCCTCACGGGCGTGGCGCCGGGAGGGGCTCAGACGAGCCTTGTCTTCAAGTCGCCGGCCACGCGCACAACCATCGGTCACGCCGTCACCGGGGGCCAGTGGGGCCCGGAGTTGCGGGCCTGCGGCATCGACGGATTGGTGATCCGGGGGCGGGCGGCGTCTCCCGTATACGTGTTCGTGACGGAAGGCGCGGCGGAGATCCGTCCCGCCGACGACCTGTGGGGCAGGACGACCTTCCAGACGGAGTCGCTCATCAAGGCGGCGGCCGGGGACCCGGGTGTCCGCGTGCTCAGCATCGGCCCCGCTGGTGAGAGCCTGGTGCGCTTCGCTTCGGTGCAGCAGGAGATGTTCCGCTCGGCCGCCCGCGGCGGCCCCGGATGCGTGTGGGGCTCCAAGAACTTGAAGGCGATCGCGGTGCGGGGCCGGCTTCCTCTGCCGGTGGCGCGGCCGGAGGAAGCCTTTGCCGAGCACCGCCGCCTCGAGAGGTTGCTCGCCGGCAGCCGCGCGACCACCCGGCGCCCCTATTACCTCTCCCGTTGGGGCAGCAGCATGAGCAAGGTGCCCCACTCGGATGTGGGTGAGCTCGATGTGCGGAACTATCGCGAGGCCACCTGGGACAAGGTCGACCGGGTGGGAGGCCTCGCCTACGAGCGCCGGGTGCGTGTGCGGTCGAGATCCTGCTTCGGATGCCCCATCGGTTGCATGCAGCTCGGGTTGATCCACGAAGGCCCGTTCGCCGGCAGGCTGGTGAACCCAGACTTCGACTCGACCGGCACGATCGGCCCGGGCTGCCTTATCGACGATCTGGAGGCGCTCTGCTACCTGAGTCGCTGGGGCGACGAGCAGGGGTTCGACGACGCCTCCTTGGGCAACGTCACGGGGTTCGCCATGGAGTGCTTTGAGCGGGGTCTGATCACGAAGGCCGACACCGGCGGCGTGGCGCTGCGCTGGGGCGATGTTGATGCCGTCCTTCATCTCTGGGGCATGATCGTCCGCCGGGAGGGCATCGGCGACGTCCTGGCCGACGGGGTGCGCCAGGCGGCCGAGGCGATAGGCGGCGGGGCGGCGTCGTTCGCGATGCACGTGAAGGGGCTGGAGTTCGCCGGCTACGCCCCGCAGGCCCATGCCGACAGGGGGCTGCAGTACGCGGTGGGAGACCGGGGCGGCTGCCATCACTTCGGCCTGTCTCCGCAGGAGCAGGATCACCGCGCCTGGGCGGATTCGCTGCTCGTGTGCTCGTGGCACCGCCGAGTGATACCCCCAGAGGACTACCTGGCCCTTCTTGGGCCGGTCACAGGTTGGGATCTCGACCCCGACGACTGGGGCACTTGCGGCGAGCGCATCCTGCTCGCCTCACGCGCCTTCAACATTCGAGAGGGCACCGTGCCCATCCGCGACGACGTCCTGCCCGAGCGCGTGCATGTGGACGCTTTGACGACGGGACCGCGGGCCGGGGCCGTCTATCCAAGGGAGGAGTTCCTAGCGGACCGCCGGGAGTGGTATACCGACCGGGGCTGCGACGAAGCCGGTATTCCCACGGAAGAGCGGCTGTCTCGCCTGGGACTGGGGTTCATGAGGCCCGCCATGGCGGAAGCCAGGGTGCGATGCGGGTCGAAGTGAGACTGTTCAGCACCCTCGGCGACCTGGCCGGACGCAGGCGGCTCTCGCTCGACCTGCCCGAGGGTTCGAGCGTCGCGGTCCTCCTCCGGACACTGGAGGCCTCGCCGGATTGGAAAGCGGCGGGCGAATCGGCGGAGTATGCGTGGCGTCACGGGTCCACCGACTTCACCCTTGCTCTCAACGGGCGCCACGTGGGGAGCCAGGATTGGGAGGAGAAGCGCCTCAACGAAGGGGACGAGGTCTGGCTGCAACCTCCCATCGCGGGGGGCTGACGAGACAGGGTTGGGAGAGCGAGGCAACACCGGGGATCCTGTGGGGAGAAGGAAGCATGACAAAGAGATACGGCTCTGATCTGATCGTCGATCTGTTGAACCGCTACGACATCCCGTTCGCGGCGTTCAACCCCGGGGCCACCATCCGCGGCCTCCACGACTCGATCCTGAACCACGCCGGCAATAAGCCGGAGATCATCGAGTGCCAGCACGAGCAGATCGCCGTGGGTATCGCCCACGGGTACGCCAAGGCCACCGGTAAACCCATGGCCGCCTTGGTACACGACCTCGTGGGCCTGTTGCACGGGTCGATGGCTGTGTACTGCGCCTTCTCGGATCGCGTCCCCATGCTGCTGCTGGGGGCGACCGGTCCCATGGCGGTATCGCGCCGGCGCCCGCGGGTGGACTGGGACCACACCGCGCTCGTGCAGGGGAACGCGGTGCGCGACTTCGTCAAGTGGGACGACCAGCCGTACGACGCCGAGGGCGTGGTGCACTCCTTCGCGCGTGGCTACCGCATCGCCCGCACCGAGCCCACAGGGCCCGTTTACCTGTGCTTCGACGTCGCCTTCCAGGAAGATGAGCTGGAGGATGACGTCCTGCTGACCGACCCGGCAAAGGGTGGCCTGCACACGAGGATGGCCGCCCCTCGCGAAGACCTGGCCACGGTGGCCGACATGCTTGTGCGTGCGCAGCGCCCGGTCATCGTGGCCGACCACGTGGGGCGGCACCATGAGTCGGTGGCGGCGCTGGTCGAGCTGGCCGAGCTGCTGGCGGCACCGGTCGTCGATCTGAACGGCCGGCTGAACTTCCCGAACACGCATCCGCTGTTCCGCCTCGACCGAGGCGCCCTCGCCGACGCCGACCTCGTTCTCGCGCTCGACGTGCGCGATCTTCACGGTTGTCTCCTGAAGACGGATTCCGACGACCGGCCCACGGGCGTCCGGATGGTCCAGCCCGATTGCCGCCTGTTGACGGTGGGTCTGGGTGAGCTCGAGATCAGCAGCTGGTCGCACAATTCGCAGCATTTCGTAGAGGTAGATCTCTCGGTGCTGGCGGACACCAGGACCGCGATCTCCGAGCTCGTCGGGGTGTGTCGGGACCGGGCGGCTGCGGCTCCCGCGGAGTCCAGCGTCGCTCTGCGCGAGTCGCGCATGGCCGAGCACGCTGCCCGCCACGCGGCGCAGCGTGCGGCCTGGAGAGAGCAGGCTCTCACTTCGCCGGATCTCGATCCTATGACGCCTGCCCGCATGGTGCTGGAGGTGGGTGAGGCCATTCGAGGCAAGGATTGGGTCCTTACGGCCAACACGGTGAAAGACTGGGCGCGGCGCCTGTGGGATTTCGACGAGCCCCACCGTCACCCCGGGAAATCTCTCGGCACGGCCACCCAGATCGGCGTGAGCCTGGGGGTGGCGCTGGCTCACAAGGGTACCGGCCGACTCGTGGTGGACCTTCAGCCCGACGGCGATCTCATGTACAACGCGGGTGCGCTTTGGGTGGCGGCGCACCACAAGATCCCCATGCTGGTCGTCATGTACAACAACCGGGCCTACTACAACAGCTGGAGCCACCAAACTCGACTCGCCGGTTGGCGTGAGCGGAGCCTTGATCACGTGCCAGTGGGCACAGAGCTGAACAATCCAGCGCCGGATTTCGCGGGTCTGGCTCGATCACTCGGCTGGTATGCCGAAGGTCCTCTGACCTTGGCCGCCGATCTGCCCGCGGCTCTTGCTCGGGCGATCGAGGTAGTGGAGAAAGAAGCGCGCCCCGCCCTGGTGGACGCTCTGACGCAGCCGCGTTGAGAAGGCCCACCGGCGGGCGTTCCGGGGCGCTTGACTTGCCCGGAGCCAGCAGGTAGTGTGTACCAGGTGGGAACTGCATACCCTTGAACGGAACAAATGCCTGGGGTGTCGATGGGGGCGTGAGTCGGACGGGCGAGGGATCGTCAGGGCTCGACGGGGATCGTGTTGGTGATCAGGTCGCAGCCCGGCTCACGGCCGTTCGCAGTGCGGGATACGAGGGGGGACTTCATGGAGAAGGGTCAGGCCGACCAGCACCAACACCACGGTGAAGAACAGGTGTGGGAACGGTGGCAGAAGGAGCGCCTGTTCGTGCGGGAGCTCCGAGGCGTGTATGGCGAGGTCTACAAGAAGGTCCTCGACCAGCCCCGCGTCATCAAGAGCCGTGAGATGCCCTGGAAGGGCGGCCCGGCGCTCTTCGGTCGCAAGGTCGTGAACCCCCAGAATCTCGAGATCACCCAGATGATCGAGGCGCATATCGACGTGTATGCCCCGAACAGCCACGGCCAGAAGCACGGGCACATGAACAGTGCCGTCTTCTACGTGCTCGAAGGTCGGGGCTACGACGTGCACGACGGCGTCCGCTACGACTGGGAAGCGGGCGACGTATGCATCGTCAACAACGCCTCCGTTCACCAGCACTTCAACGCCGATCCGGAGAAGCCGGCCCGCGTCCTGATCATGAAGGCGAAGCCGCTCTTCCTCTTCGCCCACATGATCTACCAGAAGGTGGTGGAGTATCCGCCCAAAGACCCCGTGCCGGGGTTCGAAGACTTCAGGCCGGAAGACTGAGACCGGAAGGGCGACAGGGGGGTCATGACTACCAAGTGGGATTTCTGGAACGACGAAGACGCGCCGCGGGGCGACCTGTACGCGAAGGATCTGGCCTCTTCGGCCGAGTTCCGCAGGCGCTACGCCGCTGAGAAGACTATTGTCAAGCGCGAAGAGATGCCGGTGGAGTTCGGATCGCAGGGCATCATCAAGCACCTCGTGCACGAGGACATGGGCACGCAGGAGTACTGCCTCGACATCTACGAGCAGTACCTCCCCGCCGGGGGGAAGTCGGGGAAGCATCGGCACCTTAGTGAGGAAGTGCTGTACGTGATCGAGGGCAGCGGCTACGACCTCCACTGGGACGTCGAGTTCGATTGCGCCGACGAGTACTCCTGGGACATGGCTGAGGAGCCCACGCGCTTCGACTGGGAAGCAGGCGACTTCGTCTACATCCCCCCCTACTCCGCTCACCAGCACTTCAACAGCGATCCTGAGCGCCCCGTCCGGTTCGTCAGCATGACGAGCCGCATCGTCAAGAAGATGGGGTTCGACTGGATGGAGCAGTTGGAGGCGGCTCCGGAGTTCGTGGCGGAGTAGCGGAGCGGACCCGCCCAGTCGGGCGGAGGAGGGCTTAGAGAATTGCTGTACTCGGACGTACGTGAGTGGTTGAAGGCGGTGGACGATCTCGGCGAGCTTCGCCGGGTGGACGGGGCTGATTGGGACCTGGAGATGGGAGCCATCACAGAGCTTCTGTACGAAGGCGGTCACGGGGTCCCGCCCGCGGTGCTCTTCGATAACGTCCCCGGCTACCCCGCCGGCCACCGGGCCCTGTTCGGGCTCACCTGCTCGGTGAAGCGCATGGCCCTCACTCTGGGGTTGGAGGGGGCGGAGACCGGGCTCGACCTGGTGAAGGCGTATCGATCGAAGCTGCGGGATTTCCATCCCATCCCGGCCAAGGAAGTGACCACAGGCCCCGTGCTCGAGAACGTGGTGCGTGGCGACGACGTTAACGTGCTCCGCTTTCCGGCACCGCTCATGCACGAGCTGGACGGGGGGCGCTACATCGGCACGGCCTGTATGGTGATAACCCGCGATCCCGACGAGGGGTGGGTGAACTTCGGCACGTATCGGGTGATGGTGCACGATGAGAGGTCCGTGGCCTTCTACGTCTCGCCCGGCAAACACGGAGCCCTGCACCGCAAGAAGTACTTCGATCGGGGTGAGCCCTGCCCCGTGGCCGTGGTGGTGGGAGCCGACCCGCTCCTCTTTCTGATCTCGGGCAACGAGGTGCCCTACGGTCTCTGTGAGTATGACTACGCGGGCGGTTTCCGTGGCGAGCCCATCGAAGTGATCAGGGGCGAGTACACTGGTCTGCCCATCCCGGCGAACGCCGAGATTGTACTGGAAGGTGAGACCGTGCCCGGCGACCTCAAGGACGAAGGGCCATTCGGGGAATGGACCGGCTACTACGCGAGCGGCGGGCGGCCCGAGCCGGTGATCCGGGTAAAGAACGTCTACTACCGTAACGACCCCATCCTCACCTGCGCCCGGCCGAGCAAGCCGCCGTCCGACTACTCGTTCAGCAAGGGCGTGGTGAAGTCGGGCATGATATGGGACGAGCTCGAGAAGGTGGGTATCCCTGGGGTCACCGGGGTCTGGTGCCACGAGGCCGGGGGTGGGCGGATGTTCAATATCGTCTCCATCAAGCAGGCTTATCCAGGCCACGCCCGGCAGGCGGGGCACGTCGCTGCTCAGTGCCATGCGGGCGCCTACCTAGGCCGCTACGTCATCGTGGTCGACGACGACATCGACCCATCCAACACCTTCGAGGTGCTTTGGGCCATCGCGTCGCGCTCCGAACCGGAGGAGTCCATCGACATCATCAAGCGGGCCTGGAGCGGTCCCCTCGACCCGCGGATAGCGCCCGGCCAAAAAGGCCACAACTCCCGGGCGATCATAGACGCATGCCGGCCATTCGAGTGGATGGACAAGTTCCCTCCGGTGGCGGAATCCAGCCCTGAACTGCGGGCGCGAACGCTTGAGAAATGGGGGCATCTCCTGGCCTAATGACCGCTTTCGGTCTGGCGCATAAAGCGGGGAAGGCGCTCAGATGAGGGACGTGGGTGTGTGGAGCCTGGCGGAGAAGGTCGCGCTGGCCTGCAACGTGCTGGCCCACGAGGGCCAGGGCGACGTGACGCTGGGGCACGTGAGCGCCCGGCTGCCCGAGCCGGAGCGCATGCTGATGAAGGCGGCCGAGCGGGGGCTCGAGGAGGTTACTCCCGAGGATGTCCTTGAGGTGGACTTCGACGGGCGGGTGCACGGTGGCTCGGGCCGCAGGCACTCCGAGTACCCCATTCATGCCGAGATTTACCGGGCGCACCCGGGAGTGGGGTGCGTGGTGCATACGCATCCCGCCGCCGCCATCGCGCTGACGGCACGCGGAGAGACGATCAAGGCGGTCTCGCACGAGGGAGTCCTGTTCCACGGGGCGCCTGTGTTCGAGGAGACCACCGCCCTCATTCGCGACTCGGCCACCGGCGCCGCGCTGGCCCGTACTCTCGGAGGGCAGCGGGCCGCCCTCATGCGCAACCATGGGGTGGTCGTGGTGGGGGAGACCGT
>CAZDGO010000037.1:0-11824 GCA_964504825.1 uncultured Gaiellales bacterium | reverse complement strand
GCCGCCGGCACGGGCCCCTGGGCAGCACCACCGCGGTGCCCACTGAGCTTCCTGGCCTTGCGTCGATTCGCCACTACCGGATCTACTGAATTCCGAAATAATCGTCGCGCGCCTTGCGCAGCTGCTTGACGTTCTCGAGCGGCGACCGAGGCGCGATCCCGCAACCGGGGGTCAGGAAGTGGCAGCCGTTCTCGAGCGCGGCCCGGGATTCCTGGTAGACCTCCTCGGGAGTGCCCATGAACATGGTGGTGGCAGTGGCCACGTTGCCGAAGACGGCCACACCTTTCTCGCGGGCTATTTCGACAGCCGCCTTCATGTCGGCTTTCTCCTCGATGGAGATTCCTGCCACGCCGGTGTCGCACATCATGCGGATGATCTTGTCCGTGTTCGCGCAGATGTGCAGGACCACGGGACCATTCACGTTAGCCACGATCTCGGTCATCATTGGCTTGACAAACTTCTCCCAGCTCTTCGGGCTCATCAGGCCCGGGCCAGAGGACGGATCGGCCATGCAGAAGTAGTCGGCTCCTTGAGCGAAGGCCCAGTTGGCCACGTCGATCATGGCCTGCTTGGTCACCTGCAGCACCTGGTCAACTTTCTGGGGCTCCTTCACGGTCCACTTCATGAGCTGCTCGGTGCCGACCAAGTTGGCGGCGCAGGTGAAGGCACCCTCAGTTTCGCCGAAGACAACGTAGTCATCGCCGGCCCACTGCTTGAGAAGCCGGAACTGCTCCTCATAGGCAGGGAAGCGCCCGCGCGTCAAGAAATCCGCGGGGTAGTCGAGTGCGTCCAGGCTTTCGGCATAGGGGTGGCCCTTCACCGAATACTGCAGGTCGATTTTGGGCTCGCCCAGCAGGCACCCGAAGGCTTCACTCATCGGAGTGATGTCCCAGCCCATGGCCTTGATCCACTCGAACCCGGCATGCTTGACGCCTGCAATGGCCAGCTCGGCCATGGCCTTGGGGTCAGTATCGGCTAGGGGCCGTTCGGCCCCACACGCCTCCATGAGCTCGACGAGGCCGTAGGTTGTGGTGCAACCCACCGGCGTGATGTCGACTTCCTTGTCGTTCAGAGTGTTCATCACTCTCTGCTTAGCATTCATCTCAATGCTCCCTTTCGGTGGCCCGCCTGGCGCTCCACCAGCCGGCCCACAGACGCTCTCTGTTGGCCTCTTAGATAGATTCAGGCAGGGCTTCGTCGATCAGTTCGGTCAGGTCTCGCACCTTGAGGTGGCTCTCACCGACTCGAGCACCCTCCCCCAGATTGAAGAAGCAGAAGGGGCAGATGGAGACCATCTCCTCGGCTCCTGTGGCTTCGCCCTCCTCGATCCTGCGGGAGGCGTTCCTGCTCGCCCAGTCCGGGAAGCCCGTCATGACGCCTCCGCCACCCCCGCAGCAGAAGGAGTTGGCCCGGTTGCGCTGCATCTCCCTCAATTCGACTCCCGGGATGGCGCGCAGGAGCTCCCGCGGAGCCTCGTATACGCACTCGTCCTCGCTCAACCCCAGGTAGGCGCCTTCGTACTGCACGCTGCCATCCTCATCGATTTGGAACTTGTTGAGGTGCCGACCGGTGTGGCAGGGATCGTGGTAGGTGACCACGCGGCTCTCACCAGCCGCCAAGGGTAGACGCCCTTGCTGGTAGAGCTCATGGAGGTAGTCCACGGTGTGGACCACCCGGATTCCGTCCATGATCTCGCCGTAGCGGTCGGCCAGGCTGTAGTCCTTCTTGATGGCCCGGAAACAACCGGCGCACGAGGTGACGACCGTCTTCATGCCCTTCTCGTCCCTTAGGCGGGCGAAGCTCTCCATGTTGGCCTCGGCAATGCGGGTGAAGTCATCTACAAGCCCCAGCCGCATGGCGGTCGAACCGCAGCAGCGCTCTTCCTCGCCCATGATGGCGAAGTCGAGCCCCAGCTTCTGGAAGATGGAGGCGGTGGCCGTGGGTATGGCGCGGGCCGCCTGATTGTAAGCGCCCGTGCAGCCCACGAAGAACAGGATCTCGGCGTGGTCGTCGGCGAAGGTCCGTATCGGCTTGCCCGCCTTCTTGAACTGCCTGGTCCAGTCGGTCCTCACCCGGCGCGGGGCCTGGTAGGGGTTCTCGTAGGTAGCCAGCGACTGGGCCACCACCCGCTGCGACGGCAGTGGGCCCGCGCCGGCCTCGACCGCCTTGCGGCGCATCGCTTCGAAGATCTCGATCATGTACGGCTTGTGATCCAGCTGGCACTGGCTCTGGCAGCCGCCGCAGAGGGTGCAGCGGTAGATGGCCTTGACAAAGGCCTCGTCCCACTCCAGGTCTCCGCTGAGGATGCCCCGGGCGAAGGCGATCTTGCCCTTCGACGCCGAGTAACCCTCAAACCCGAACTCCACGCCGGCGGGGCAGATCTCGGCGTGCTTGGGAGGCGGCCCGTAGTCATAGGCCACCTTGCAGGTGCCACAAGCCGTGCAACGCCACACCGAGTGCTCGAGGTCTTCGAGCCTCGGGATATTCCAGTTCATCGCGTCCTCCCTGCCATCGACCTGCGCGCCTAGATGCCCAGCTTGCCCGGGTTCATGATGTCGTTCGGGTCGAGGAACTCCTTCACCCGTCTGAGCAGAGCCAGATAGCCCGGGTCCACCCGTTTGTTTATCTCGGCGGCGAAGTCGACCGGCGGCTTGTAGGGAATGCCGCCCTGGTCGAGGTCGACCCTCAGACATTCGACGATGGCGTGCCGTGCGTTCTCGATGGCCTCGGGCGTCTCCTTGCTGAAGGGGATCATGGCGCGGAGCATGCCGTAGTGGACCCCCCGGTACATGCTCATGCGAACCGAAGGAGACAGGTTGTGGTCGATGAGGATCTTCTTCCACTCCTTGTAGACCGGAGCCCATTTCTTGGCCGGCGTAAAGGTCCCCGGCCAGGAGATGCCGGCCCCAGCCTGCTTGCAGTAGTTCTTGGTCGAGCCCACGATCTGGCTGGGCAGCTGCGTGCGGGCCCGCAGCGCCTCCTCGGGGTACTCCGTGACCTGCACCGATGAGCCTTTGGCCTGCTCCTGCTCGACTACCCGCTCCCAGATCTCCGCCCGAGCCTCCCCCTCCTTCTCGGTGAATGAGCTGGTGTTGGCGAAGTTGAACCACTCCGCCGCCTCATCCGGCTTCGGTTTGAAGGGGTAGGGGATCGGCACCTGCGCGAGCCACCAGGAGACTGCGGTCAGGTCGTCGCAGATCTCGTAATTGCTCAGGTTCAGCATGTAGGAGTACATGTCGTCCACATTGGCGGCCGACACAGTGAAGGTCTTCTGGATGGGGGGAATGGGATGGACCCCGATGCCCAGCTTGGTGACGACCCCCGTCGAGCCCAACCACCCCTTGAACAGTCCGTCCATCTGCGGCAGGGGAAGCACGCTGTGCCAGGCGTCCTTTTGGACGGCGCAGGAACCTACCCGCACAAGCTCGCCGGTCGGCAGGACGACCTCCATGCTCGTGATCTCCTGGCTCTGCAATCCGTAACGAGCGTTGAGCCCGCCGATGCCGTGGTTGACGGCGCAGGAGGCTACCGACGCGGAAGGAGGACCGACAGGCCAGCCGAAGCGCAGGTTGTGGGGGTAGAGAGCGGCGGCCAGCTGGGCGTGGCTCACGCCAGGTTCGATGACCGCGTAGTGGCTCTCAGTGTCGATGTCGAGGATGCGATTCATCCGCTTCAGGTCGAGGAGAATTCCGCCCCGTTCCGGGATGCACAGACCCCCGATGTTCGTGCCCGAAGTGTACGGCACCACGGGGATCTTCTCGCGGTTGGCCAGGCGCAGGATCTCCTGCACGTGTTCTACGGTCGTCGCCATGACGACGTAGTCCGGCAACTTGGGCTGGACGAAGGACATGTCGTATGAATAGGCGTACCGGATGTGCTTGTCGGCCGTGGCGTTCTGCTCGCCGACGATACTGCGCAGCTCGTCCAGCACCCGCGTGGTTTCTAGCGCGACGGTGCCCATGCCCAGGCCTCCCATGTCTCTGCGGTGCGGTTTCGCAGGTTGTTGTTCTCACCCGCCATGGGCTGGTAGCTCCGGGCGGCTTCGCGCGAACTGCGGTCTCGAACTCGTCCCGCGTGGACATGGGAACCTCGGCGATGATGGTGTTCTTGGCCCGGTTGTCCACGGGCTTGGTCTCGCCCTTGGACTCGACCCATTCGCCGTCCACGTAGTTCATGAGGGCCCCGTAGTGCTCCCGGGGCTCGGGCAGATGGGTCACGTTCGCGGTTTCTCTCCATTTTCCTCCTCTTCGGGCCCCGCGCCAAGACTTCCCAGGCGGGAGGCAACCGCGGCGGGTCGGCCCCCGTTGGACTCGACCTTCTAGCTGGAACCTGATTTGTTGGCGGTGGCTCTCTGTGGCCCGCGGGCCACAGCGTTTCTTCAACTACGATTCAGCCTCTTTGGGTATCGCTCCAGGAGCCGCAGTCGGGGGAGCGGGAGCCGCAGCTTCTTTGATCCACGGGCGCTCGAGTATAAGCCAGAGGCCGATACCTACGCCCAGGGCCCAGGTGGCACCCTGAATAGCCAGGATGGCACCGATGATGCCGGCCATGCCGCGCTGCAGGTTGGTCTTGACCATCTCCATGGCCAGGTAGGTGCATAGGTAGCCTTGGATCATGAGGGTCAGGGACAGCCCGATGGCCATCCCGGGCTTGAAGAAGCTGACCAAGGGTCCGATGAGCAGCGCCAGGCTCATTCCCCAGAACAAGGAGGTGGCGCCGCCCCAGTAGCTGTCCTCCTGATCGCGGTTCGAGTGGATGTAGCGGTTGACGACCAGCGCCTGGCCCCCGGTCCACTGGGGACCAGCCAAGGGCAGGAACGGCATGAACAATGACTGGCCGATGTTGCGGATGGACGCGATGATGTTGTTGCGGTTGGCCGAGAAGACGATGCGCTCATCAGAGCGAGCGTCGTCCGCCGTCTTCAGCAGGCTCGAAAGCACCAGCACGTCGCCGAAGGCGATGATGTAGGCCGTGACCGCAAGCGGCAGGGCGGCCAGGAAAATGGAAGCCGAGGGGAAACCGACGCCGAAAACCGAGAGGTCGTTGATGATCTGGCCTATGGGAATCGACGTGATGGACCACATCATCTCCGGGGTAGCCACTTCCTTGATGGCCATGCCGATTATGTATGAGATCGCGAACGGCAGAGCGATCCCGAATTGGGCCACGTAGCGGAAGAAGGTGTAGCGCTGGCGGAGGGGTTGAGCGGTCTTCGAGAAGAGCATGAAGAACGAGACCCCGACGCCGAGAAGGATGCTAACGGGAAACTGGCTGACCCGCCCTCCAGCCTTGAACTCGCCCATCACCGACGCCACACCGGCTCCCAGCAGGATGCCTGCCTTGATTGACGCTGGGATGCGCGTCGCCAGCGTGCCGGCAATACCGAAGACCCCCATTACCAGGAACATCCCACCCACGAGGAGCTGGAGA
Source organism: uncultured Gaiellales bacterium (assembly GCA_964504825.1). Classification (GTDB taxonomy): domain Bacteria; phylum Actinomycetota; class Thermoleophilia; order RBG-16-64-13; family RBG-16-64-13; genus JAJZQZ01. The sequence continues at coordinate 6,394 of CAZDGO010000037.1, read as the reverse complement.
GCGATCATCGCCTGCATGCGCTCCGCACCTTGCGCGAAGGTGGCCAGGAAGGCGACGTAGAGCGGGATACCGGGCGTGATCCAGCCCGCCACCGCAGGATCGCCGAAGCTGGTGTGTAGTAGGTAGAGGAAGTTGTTGATGACGACCATAGCGATGCCCAATTCGAAGGGAATACCGAGCGAGCTGGTCATGAGAACCGTGATGCTCATGGGCACAACGACCAGGATCACACCTTGGATCAAGTCCGGAAACTCGATCCCGTAGTGGACGAACGGAATCCGGAACTTCAGTGGACCCAATGTCGAAGGTTGTTCGGACCAGTCACCGGTCCGCTTGCGGCCAACGTGAAGTGCCACGTAACCCCCATCCCCTGTCAGAACTTTCCCCTGTCAAGAGCAAGAACCCTCTTGGACTCTCCCCGCTCCACCTCCTGTGTGGTGACGGACGGACTGCCTGCCGCCCAATGCCAGCTGAAAAAGGTCTCGCCGGTTACTCGAAGCGCACGGAGAACGGTCCGCGGGTGGGTCAGGTCAGGTCATTAATGATGTTAGCCAGGACGGGGAAGGAAAGCCATGCCCGCTTCGTACCAAATCCGGGGCGTGCTCTCGTGCTTTTCCTAGCAGAGCGGAGGGCCGGGCGGCCAGCCGGGGCTTCTGCGGCTCGGCCCCCGACTCAGAGACAGCGCGGCCGCCGGAGGAGGCGACTCGCATCCAGTGCCCGCACGGCCAGATGCATCGTGAAGCGCGATTCCGGGTCCGACAGATCGAGTTCCAGGATGGTCTGGATGCGCTCCAGGCGGTACTTGAGAGTGCTGAGATGGACGTTCAGGGCCGCAGCAGCCGCCGCCTTGTTGCAAGACAGGTCGAGGTAGCGACTGACGGTCTTGACCAGCTCACTGCGATGCTCGCTGTCATATCTCACGAGAGCTCCGAGGCGCGCCTCCACGAAATTCGTGAGACGCTCAGTGTGGTCGGAGGCGAACAGCAAAGAGATCAGGTCTAGGTCCTCGTAGGCCACCAGCGTCGTTCCCGGCTGGGATCGGGCTACGCGCAAACACACCAGCGCTTCTTCATAGCTGCGCCGGAACTCATGAGGCTCTTGGCACACCCCTCCCAGTCCCACGAAAAGCGGGGCCTGAAAGAACTTCCGCTCGAGCCGGTCACGTAGCAGGCGGCCGACAACATTCGGCCCGTGTGTCTGCCTGTCCTCATCGGGGCACTTGACCAGAGAGACGACGCGCTCCTCTTTGACATCGGTGACGGCATCCGCACCGCTCGCGTCCAGACCGAGCTTTACCTGCTCCAGCAGACGCTCGCGCAGTGTCATCACGTCGCCCTGACCGGAGGCAAGGGCAGCATCCAGCTCGACAGCGAGAACCAAGTGAGCGCCATCCAGCTCGTGCCCCAGATGAGCCGACCTCTTGACGGCCCCGTCGACAGTCTCGACGTCAGACGCCAGGAGGTCGTCGAGAAGCTCTCCCCGCAACCTCTGCTCGACCTCGGCTTCGGCGCGTTCCCGCATCACACGGAGAGCCAGGATAACAGCCGCACGCTCGGCCACCCTGACGTCGTAATCGTTGAGCTTGCGTTCCTCCTCCAAGAAGTGCACATAGCCAAGAAAATCATTGCCCGAGAGCGCCGGCGCCACTACCCGGCCGTTGGGGAGCGAGACCTCAGGCATGGGGCCCGTCAGAAACCCCTGCCTGCGGCCAGTGAGCAGGGAGAGAGCTGAAGCCGCCTGCTCTTCGTCCACCGCGGCGAGGGCCTCCTTCAAGTGGCAGTCGCTCAGCACGCCGCCCCCCTCGGCAGAGGGATGGCAAGCCAGCAGGTTGAGATTCTTGTCATACAAAGCTACCGGGTTACCAACCAACAGTTGAAGATCTTCGGCCAATTGCTGGTACCCGCCGTTGCGAAGGGCGATCTCCATGAGGCGGTCATGGACCTGAACCTCCCGATGCTTCTGCTCATAAAGCTCAGAGTTGGTTATGGCGATAGCGGCCTGGTCGGCTAGCCCCTGCAGGAGTCGGGCGTCGTGGGCGGTGAAGAGGGCCGGGCGGCGGTCGGCGACGTAGAGCACGCCGGTCACAAGGTCGCCTACCAGCATGGGTACGGCGAGGACAGCTCTGATGCGCTCCTGCAGGACCATGTAGCGGATTTCGTCACGCGTGGGGTGGTCAAAGGAACCGTAGTCCTCGATGATGAGCGGGCGCCGGCTCTGAGCAACCGCGCCGCCTACGCCCTGGCCGAAGGGCATCCACATTCGGTAGCGCCAGGATTCACTGATGCCGAAGGTCATGCACATGCGGATCTCGGTCTGAGCCTTGTCGGCGAGAGCTACGTACGAGATCTCCACGCCCAGCAGCTCGGCCGCTTTGCGGCAGATGAGCAAGAGGACGCGGTCGAGACTCGTGAGGGCCGAGATCTCCTTGCCGATTTCGTGCAGGGCCTTGATCTCTTTTTCGCGGGCTGCGATGACCGCCATGCCGACGGCGCCATCGATGGCGGTCTCCATGGACTGCGCCACGAACGCCAGCAGCTCCTCGTCGGCTCGGGGTGGGTCGACGTCCTCACGAGAGGCCAGGAACAGGAGCCCGCGATAATCCTGCTCCTTGCCCAGCTCGAGCGCCCGGTAGGCGCCCGCATGACAGACGAGAGCGCACCACGCGGCGAGCGAGCCCGGCACAAGAATCGCCTCACCCCGGCGGCGCAACCCTGACCCCATGTCGAGGAGCCCTACCTCAAGATCGCCGATTGTCCGGTCATCGAGCCCATGGGTGACCAACAGCGAGAGAGACCGCTCACGCGAAGTATCTTCGCCCGAGACCCCGATCACGAGCAACGCCATCTGGGCACCAACGACCCAAGCAGCTTGCTCTACCAAGCGCTGGATACGCGGTTCGAATGGGCGCCCCCCCTCCTTCACCGGCGCAGCAATGCCCCAACCAGCTGCGTTTCGGATCAAAACAGCAGGGCGCGCACAATGAGGAACAGGATCAACAGCACTGATACGCTGGTCGACGTGACGAACTGACCTCGCTGTCGCGGCGAGAGGCGGTCCCAGAATCCCAAGAAGCCCCTGCTAGCCGATTGTTGTGGCGCTTTGCGGCCGGCCATACGAGAGCCTGCAGGTTTCTTGGCCGCCCCCCACCCACCTACCTACCGCCTTCCCCAAGAATACCGGTCACAATCGACCGGAAAATTCAGCTAGAAGAGCCAAAACCATCTTAGCGCGACGGGCGGCGACAGGCAAGCCTCGCTACCCCAACATCTACGCGCTCGGTGACGCCGAGAAGTGGGAGTTCTTCCATCGCAAGATCGCCGAGCATCGAGGGCAAGAGCGAGCGCGCGGGCGGCTTCTCCCTGGGCATGAGCCAACGGCTTGGCATCGGCTGCCACCCTTGCAGTCGCGGCCATTCTAGGCAGTTCGCACAGCGCCCGCGCCCCACGCCCTGTGCTATCGTCGCCATCGAGGCACGGACAAGCGACACAAGGGAGGATCGGCATGCCGACCGAGGGTACGGCCCGCGCCGCGCAGCTCATCATGGAGGCTCTCAGCCGGGGCGACACCGCCCTCGACGAACCCCAGGCCAAGGAGCTGTTTGCCGCCTACGACATCCCGGTTACGCCCGGAGCCGTGGCGGGTTCCGCGGATGAGGCCGTCGCCATCGCACGCGAGGTGGGCTATCCGGTCGCGCTGAAGGGTTCGTCTCGGGAGATCCAGCATAAGACCGACGCCGGGCTGGTGCTCCTCGATGTGGGTGACGACGATGAGGTGCGCAAAGGCTACGGTCTGCTCCAGGAACGAGGGGGCGGACGCCTCGATGGCGTGCTCGTCGAGCGGCTGATGCCCCGGGGCCGCGAGTTCGTGGTGGGTATGATCCGCGACCCTCAATTCGGTCCCGTGGTGATGTTCGGGTTGGGCGGCGTGCTGACTGAAGCCCTGGGGGACGTCGTCTTCGGGGTCGCGCCGCTGACTGACCGGGAAGCCGAAGGATTGTTGAACGTCGTCCGCGGAGCCGCGTTGCTGGGGGAGTTCCGAGGGGCTCCCGCGGTGGATCGGCCCGCCCTGGTCTCGATTATCCAGGCGGTGGGCCGCATGGCGCTCGATCATCCGGAGATCCGGGAGATCGACGTGAACCCGGTGCTGATCGATGGGAGCCGGCCCGTGGCCGTCGATGCCCTGGTGGGAATCGGTGAGCCGCTGGCGCCGCGGCCCGCTCGCCGGCCGGTGTCTCCCGCGAACCTGGACGCCGTCTTCAGTCCCAAGAGCGTGGCGGTGGTGGGGGCGTCGGCCGATCCCACCAAGTGGGGCGGCATGATCCTCAACAACATGATCTCGGGATGGTACCCGGGGCGGGTCTATCCCGTGAATCCGAAGGGCGGCCCGATCTTCGGCCTCCCGGCGTATCCCTCGGTGGCCGCACTGCCGGAGATTCCAGACCTGGCCCTCGTGGCCGTGCCCGCTCAGTTCGTGCCGGACGTGGTGATGGAGTGCGCTCAGGCCGGTGTACGTGCGGCAGTGGTCATCAGTTCGGGGTTCTCGGAAGTGGGCGCGGAAGGGGCGGCGCTGGAGGACCGCGTGGCCGACGCCGCCGCCGACGCGGGTATGGCCATGATCGGTCCGAACTGTATGGGCGTGATGTCGTCGTGGAGCCGCCTCTACGCCACCGGAGCCATCATCATGCATCCGGCCGTCGGACCGGCGAGCTTCATCTCCCAGTCGGGGAACATGGGCATCCAGCTGATGGCCGCGGCCGAGGATCGCAAGGGCGGCATCGGCAAGTTCGTGGGCGTCGGGAATGAAGCTCTGTTCGATACCACTGACCTCTTTGAGTACTTCCGCACCGACCCGCAGACCGGCGTGATCTTGGCCTACATCGAGGGCTTCGACGACGGACGCCGTTTCCTCGAGGTGGCCCGCAAAGCCACGATGGAGAAGCCGGTCATCGTGCTGCGCTCCGCCATCAGCGAGTTCGGCCGCAAGGCGGCACTCTCGCACACGGGAGCGATGGCCGGATCGGCTCGAGTGTTCGAGGGCATGGTTCGCCAGAGCGGCATCATCGCCACCACCGACCCGGACGAGTTCCTGGATCTCGCCTTCTCTCTCTCGTACATGCCGTTGCCCCACGGCAAACGGGTGGCCATCGTCACCATGGGTGGAGGCTGGGGCGTGCTGAGCGCCGATGAGGTGGAGCGCACGGGTCTGCAGCTTGCCCACCTGCCTCCCGACGTCATCGCCGAGATCAGCGAGGTGCTGCCCGATTTCTGGAGCCACGGTAATCCGGTGGACCTGGTGGGGACGCTGGCCAACATGGCGCCGGAGCGCGTGATGGAAGCGATGGCGCGCTGCGAAGTCGTGGACGCGGTGATTGTGCTGGGCGTGGTGGGCATGGGACCCGGCAGAGAGCGGGCACTTGACACAGCCTGCCGCCTCCAGGCGGCCGATGGCGAAGGCGCCACTGCGACGGAGATCGCGGCCCGTGAGGACTACTACGGGCGGGAAGCGGCCTTCATCCGGTTGGCCAGCGACCTCATGGACCGCTACCAGAAGCCCATCATCAACGTGTCGTTCACGCCTGTTGACCAGGCCGTCTTCCCGGGAGAAGGGCGGTACGCCTCGGTGTTGCTGCCATCACCCCTGCGGTCGGTGCGCATCATAGCCAAGATGGCGGCATACCGCGCGTTCCTCGACGCGGCGGGAGTCGAGTAGGACTACTGCACGATCACGGTGCCCGTCATGTTCGGGTGAACGGTCGTCGGGCGGAAGCGCGAGCGATTTGAGTCCTTCGTGTGAGTGGTCATGATTCCCTCTCTTCGGCAGCTGTGCGGTACGCTGTCTGCCGGCGTATGTTCACAAAGCGGTTGTTCCCTTTCGGACGCGAAAGAATCCAACGCGGGCCGGTCCTTACGGAGGGCTTGACATGCAGTGCAGTCTCGTGACCACTGAGCCGACACTGGTGGCGTGTGTGCGCTACCAGGGGCGGGCCATCGACGTTGGCGGGGCCTTCGACCATCTGGTCCATTGGGCGGAGGTCAACCACCTGGAGGCGTGGGGTCCTCTCGTGGGGGTCTACGGAGATGCCCCGGAGGGTGCCGCGGAGGTGGCAGCGGAGGCGTGGATGCCGCTCGCCCCGGCCGACGTGGGCATAGACCCGGCGGATGACGACGTCGTGGTGAAGGAAGTTCCGGCTGAGACGGTGGCCCATTGCATGTATCATGGGTTCCCGGACGAGCTGGCCTCCGCTATCGCGGTGCTCTGCGCGTGGATGGACGAGCAGGGCCTGGAGCGGACCGCTCCCCTGCACAGGCAGATCTATCATGAGACGCCTCCCGGACAGCCCGGGGCGTGGGTGGTAGAGATCCAGGTGCCGGTGAGGCCGGCGTGACCCGTGTGT
>CAZDGO010000036.1:0-12061 GCA_964504825.1 uncultured Gaiellales bacterium | reverse complement strand
ACGCGGGAGGCAAGGACGCAGGGAGCGCGCGTAGCAGCGCTACGGGCGCGACTGAGGACGCTGCATCCCGCTGCCCAGTGCGGCCGCGGTGGCCAAGGCTTCAGTGTGAAACGGGTTGTCAGCGCCCCCGCTCCTCGCGACGATTGCAATCGATGCATAGATTCGCTGGTGGAGCCGCGCGGGGGCGTTCCTCCATCAGCCGGCGCCGCGCTTCTTCGTGATCCATAGCCACCTCATTTCCCTCGGCCGGCGCAGCCGGCCAGGGATTCCAGTCGCTCACGCAGCATGTGTTCGTCGATGCCGGTGAACGAGACGATCTTGTCCTTCTTCTTGTGCCCCGCATGCACGCTCACACAACCACCCGGCAATCCCACCCACCGGGCGAGCGCAGAGGCAAGTTCGGCGTTGGCCCGGTCGTCCTCAGGCGGTGCGGAGACCTGCACCTTCAGGCGGTCTCCGTACACACCCTGCACCCGTGTGACTCGAGCCGATGGAGAGACCCTGAACCCTACCAGCAACCCATCCGTCGACGCACGGACCGTCACCACTCGAAATCGCGGTCCTTTTGCTCGAAGAGCCCTTCGGACTCCGGTTTGTCTCGCTTCCCGAACAGGAACCGCCGCACCGTCGAGCCTCTGGCCTCGTCGCCGGCCACTTCATCACCAGACTCCCCGTCAGCGAATGCTTCGCCGGCGGACCCTTCAGGAACGGCCTCAGAGTCAGGAAGTCTGGCGAGATACCCGCTAAGGTCGGGTTCGTCGCTCACCACGGCAACCGCCTCCTCATCGGACACCAGCGCGGCCTCCGGCGGCGCGGATATCACTGCCGCAGTGTCCGCCGGTGCGGGTATCACGGCCGCGGCCTCCGGCGGCGCGACTACGGCCTCAGTAGACACGTCACTCGATGGCCCCGCGGGCGGCGATGCACTCACGTCATCTGGCAGGGACGACGCCAGCCGCTGTTCCACGTCGGCCGCCAGACCACTGAACCGCCGACGTTCTTCCGACACCTCGTCCTCTGCCAGCAGGCTGATATGCGCCTCGAGCAGCGACCGGAATTTGAACCGGAAGTCCTCCTCAACCTGACGCAGTTGGATGAGGCTCTGCTGGACTCTCTGTTTTTCGGAGGAGGACTCGCTGACGATGCCCCGGGCTTTGAGCTCCGCATCGCGGAGGATGAGTTCAGCCTCTTTGTGTGCGTTCGCCCGCGTCGAGTCGGCCTGCTGTTGAGCCGAGACCAGAGTGTTGTTCAGGGTCTCTTTGAGCTTCTCATAACCGGCGACCTGCTCCTTGAGAAACTGGATGCGCTCCCGGAGTTCGATGTTGTCTTGGACGAGACGCTCAAACTCGTCGGCCACCTCGTCCAGAAAGACGTCAACCTGCTCCTCAGAGTATCCGCGCATCGCACGACGGAACTCTTGGTGGCGGATGTCGAGAGGGGTCGGTTTCATGACTACTCCACTCCTTGGCTACCGAGCGCCGCTCAACACGCTCTGGATCATGAAGATGACAATCAGTCCTATGACAGGGCTCAAGTCGAATCCCATACCACCCGCGCCCAACGACGGCAGTATGCGGCGGAAGAGGCCGAGGTACGGCTCCGTCAACGCGTAGATCGCACCGGTCACACTCCTCACCAAGCCGTTCGAGGAAGGCGGAAACCAAGACAGAACAGCCCGGATGAGGATCAGATAGGTGTACAACCGCAAGACCATAAGGAGGATATCGATCATCGTTCTCCCACTCCGACCGGCGAACCGGCTCCCTGGACGATCACAACTGCCGCCCGCGTTCAGTAGCCGCTTCGACTGCCCTCAGGAGGGCGCCCCTCACTCCCCGGTCCTCCAAGACCGCGAGACCGGCGATCGTCGTGCCCCCCGGTGACGACACCCTATCTTTCAGCGTGGCCGCTGAATCCGGATCGTCCAGAAGCAATCCGGCGGTGCCGCGCGCCATCTGCCGCACGAACCTGCGGGCCACCACCCGCGTCAGGCCTCCGCGTACGGCCCCATCCTCCAGAGCCTCAAGCACCAGAGCCAGGAACCCAGGACCACTGCCGCCGACCGCGGTGACCACATCGAACAGGTGCTCCGGGAGTACTTCGACAGCGCCCAGATCCAGCAACAGTGCCTTCACCTCGGCGGAGCGAGCCGGCGGCGTGCCCTCGTCGGGGGCAAGCGCGATCACGCCCTCTCCCGTGGCCACCGCCAGGTTCGGCATGATGCGGTACAGATCCGGCCCGGCGCCAAGAGCGGCCCGCAGGCGATGCAGGCCGGCTCCGGCGGCAGTCGACACGATAGCTTGAGTCGAGCGCGCAGCCAGGCCGACCCGACCGACCACCTCGTCGACATCTTGAGGCTTGAGCGAGACCACGACCACGTCGACACCCTCAACCAGCTGCTCCAGCGAGCCGGCGACACACACGCGCTCCCCGTAGGCGGCCACAAGCGATCCGTAGCGGACAGGGTCGTTGTCGAATACGGTCACCGTGCGGGAGAGGCCGGCCCCCTTGCCCGCTTCGGGGCGGAGCCAGCCGACCACGAGCGCCGTGCCCAGGTACCCTACGCCGATGACACCGATACGAGTGTCGCCTTCAGCCAACGTCGCCACCACTGCAGAGCCACACTCCTCGATCGCGCTAGAACTGGTTGAAGAAGCCCTTCTCGAGGAGACGCTGGCGCTCCTCGGCGGACACCTCGACTCCTTTCGGAGTGAGGAGGAACACCTTGTCGGCCACCCGCTGCATGCCCCCGTCAAGGGCATACGTGAGCCCGCTGGCAAAGTCGATGAGCCGTTTGGACAATTCCGTGTCGCACGTCTGCAGGTTCAAGATAACCGGAACCTCCGACTTGAACTTGTCCGCGATCAGCTGCGCATCGTTGAAGTTCTTCGGCACGACCAAGTGGACCTTCGTCGGCGACTTGGCCGGAGGGGTCGGCAGCGGCCGCACGACCCCGCCTCGCTGCCCTCGGTAGCCATCGTTCTCCGAGAAGATCTCGTCGAAATCCGGCGCCGCCGACCGCCGCCTACCGCCACGTTCTACTTTCTTCACGCTCGGCCGCTCCCGGTATGATTGCTCGAGCTCCTCGTGAGGGGCGAGAGTCTCTTCCTCGTATACCTCATCGTCTTCGGCGATCCCGAAGTACACCAAGGTCTTGTGCCACACGTCTCCCAAGCCCATCGTCTAACCTCCTTGTGCGCGAGAGAAGAGCGTGCTCCCCAGCCTTACCAGGGTAGCACCCTCCTCGACGGCCACCTCGTAGTCGTTACTCATCCCCATGGAGAGCTCAGTCAATGGATATCGTGGGGCGAAGCGAGGTGCCAGGTGGTCCCGGAGTTCGCGAAGCCGGCGGAACACCGGCCGTACTTCGTCCGCGTCGCGCACGAAGGGCGCCATCGTCATCAGCCCAACGAATCTCACGGCCTTGTACGGAGCGGCCCGCTCCAGGAAAGCCTCCGCATCGGCCGGCAGAATACCATATTTCGTAGTCTCTCCGCTGACGTTGACCTCCAGAAGCACGTCCACCGCCGCCTCAGCCCTGGCATCGATCTGCTGCACGAGAGAGAGCGATTCCACCGAGTGGATCAGCCGCACGCACCGGATCACCTGACGTACTTTGCGCCGCTGCAGGTGACCGATGAAATGGAAATCGAAGGCATCACCGTAGGCCCGCCACTTCTCCTCTAGTTCGTCGGCCCTGTTCTCCCCCACGAGCTTTATGCCGGCCGCCCGCAGCACATCCATGTCGTCCCGAGACACGTACTTAGTCGCCGCCAGCAGCCGAACAGCCTGCCCCAAGCCACCGCGCACCCGTGCCGCTTCGATCCGTGCGGTGGCCTCAGACAACTCCACCTTCAGTTGTTCGATGAGCAACGTCATGAGTCCTTCATAGTCCGGGCCTCGCGAAGGCCGGTCTCGTCAGTCGAGTCCGCCACCCATGCCACCGCTCCCTGTCGACCGGTCAAGGGTCCATCCTTCCGATATGAGAAGAAGAGGTCACTGTTGCAGACCGTGCAAAGCCGGGGGTTGACGACGCGAACCGCAGGCACCTCGACCTCGGCAAGAGCCCGTTCGGCCGCCCTCCACAGATCCACCCGGGCACCCTCACACACAACTTCCTCGCCGTACCGGAGCGCGAATTCGTGGGCTACCGCTTCGTCCACCGTGAAACAACAGGGTCCGATACTCGGTCCAACGAAAGCCGCGGCGGGCGGTCCGGTCATAGCCCGGGCTCCCTGTTGCACCACGCCTCCCACGAGTCCGCGCCACCCTGCATGAACCACGGCCATGTCGACCTCACCAACCAGGATCACCGGCACACAGTCCGCGAAGAGGAGCAACGCGGCCAACCCGTCGTCGAGTGGCGCACGCAACGTCAGCCCGTCGCATGGGGTTCGCGTGCCTTCCCGCGCGTACTCCGCCGTTCCCACCACACGAAGGCCGTGCTCCTGACGGGGAGATACCAGTTCGAGCGGAGACCGGCGCCCGCCTTCCAGGGCCGCCAGAGCCGCGGCGACGCGCGCACGGTTGTGTTCTACTGCCGCGAAGTCGTCACCCTGGTCGCCCGACAGGTTCAGGCTCGAGAAGGCTCCCCCACTCGCACCCCCGTGTCGCGTCGTGAAGGCGGCCCGAAAGGGATGGGGAAGGTCGACGACCAGCAAGACGACACCCTCCGACTCCCGAGCCACCAGACGCTCCCGGCTCGAAGGATGCAGCCTGGCTCCAAGTGCAGCGAGCAGACCATCGCGCTCCACCGACCGCGTCACCCCCGCAGTGTCATTCCTTGTCTCGAAGGAACGCTGGGATGTCGAGGATGTCGTCGTCCATCTCGAAGTGAGGGCGGGGCTGCCCGAACGCCGGCTCGAGTTCGGACTCGGGCTCTCGTCCCCCCGCCTCGACTATCTCGAGCACCCGATGCGCGTCGAACCCGGTCGCTATCACGGTCACACGCATCTGGTCACCCATGCTCGAATCGATGACCGCGCCGAAGATCACGTTGGCCTCACCGTCGGCCGCACTCGAGATGACCTCAGCGGCTTCGTTGACCTCGAAGAGGCCCATGTCGGCCCCTCCGGTGATGTTCAGTAGGATACCGGTGGCTCCCTCTATGGAGGATTCCAGAAGAGGTGAGGAGATAGCCGCCTGGGCGGCCTCGACTCCACGGTTCTCGCCGCTTGCCAGCCCGATGCCCATAAGAGCCGACCCGGCGTTACGCATGATAGTGCGGACGTCGGCGAAGTCCAGGTTGATCAGGCCCGGCACCGTTATCAGATCGGTGATGCCTTGGACCCCCTGTCGCAGCACATCGTCGGCGACCTTGAACGCGTCGATGATCGAGGTGCGCCGCTCCACCACCTGAAGCAGGCGATCGTTGGGGATGATGATCAGCGTGTCGACTCTCTTGGCCAACGTCTCGATGCCGGCATCGGCCTGGGCCGCGCGCTTCTTACCCTCGAACGTGAACGGCTTCGTGACCACGCCGACCGTGAGTGCCCCCAGCTCCCGAGCGATCTCGGCGATGACCGGAGCCGCTCCGGTGCCCGTACCACCACCCTTGCCGGCCGTGACGAACACCATATCGGCCCCCTTGAGGGCCTCTCGTAGCTCGTCGCGACTCTCCTCGGCTGCCTGCCGGCCGACCTCTGGGTTCGCTCCGGCCCCGAGACCCCGTGTGATCTTCCCACCGATGTGGATCTTCACGTCGGCGTCGCACATCAGAAGGGCCTGAGCATCGGTGTTGATCGCAATGAACTCGACGCCCCTCAACCCGGCGTCGACCATGCGATTCACCGCGTTGGTTCCCCCACCGCCCACTCCCACGACCTTGATGACCGCGAGGTAGCTGGACCCACTGTCGATCATCGTACCTCTACCTCCATGACCCTCGCGCCGGCTGGTTGCCCGTGCGATTTGGCTCTATTTCCTCGACCATCACTTCAGTCTCACTATCGTTACCATACACCATAGCTTGATAGTGAGCCCTACACGGCCCGATAGCTCCGTCGCGGTCGAGCAGCGCGCGTGCCATATATTCTTACGATGCACGGCCCACTTCTCCTGCAACAGCGCACGATATCACGGTTCTTTGGCCTTCGCTACCGCCCAGCTCGGATCGTGGACGTCGACATACTCGATCGTGCTACCTTCTCTCAACTTTCGGTCGATGATGCTCGCTGCTACCATCAACTTCTGCTGCAGACGCGACGGTTCACCGATCCGCACTTCGGCACCACCCCCCAGTATGAGAACGACCTCCCCGAAGTCATCTACGTCGAGGCGCTTGACCGGGTGCGCCGCGGGCCACACCGCGGGGTCACGCACCAGGGCGGCTAGAGACAGTGCACAGACGACCTGAGGAGCTACTACACCACCCGCCTGGGGCCAAGCCTCGCTGGTCGGCACGATGAGTGCAAGGCTTGCGCCCGTGCTCTTTACCGTCTCAAGCACCCGCCCGCCCTCGGCCACCAACCATCGCCGGCCGTCGGTCGCCTGCACTACGGCTGCCGGCTCATACTCTTCGAACTGGACTTCGAGCGCATCAGGGAAGCGACGGTATACGCGCGCGGACCGAACGTAGGGAATGGCGGCCAGCTTCAGTTTGAGGGTCTCCAGATCGACCCTCAGGAGATTGGCGCCGATCGCGTTGGCAGTGGCGCCACGCAGTTGGGCCTCCGTCACATGACGGCCGCGGGAAAGGATAAGGGATTCAATGCGGAACGCGTCGGACGACCGCGCCCAGACGACCCCTCCCGCCACAGCGGCGATCACGAGGACGAGGGCAAGAAAGACGAGTCGCCTGCGCCCCCTGCCCACAGAGACCCCTTCCCGCCGCTCCTGTATGCGCGCGTGCGGCCTGCCCCTAGAACGCGGGCTGCTGTCAGTGGCGTAGCCCAAGCACCCGCACCTCCCGTTCGAGGCGGATGCCGCTACGAGACCACACCGATGCCTCCATCATGCCCATCAAGGCCAGGACGTCGGCGGCGGTGGCATCGCCAAGGTTCGTCACAAAGTTCGCGTGCATGGGCGAGACTTGGGCCCCTCCGCGCCGCACCCCCTTCAAGCCGGCCGCGTCGAGTAGTCGGCCGGCCGACTCTCCCGGCGGGTTCTTGAACGTGCTCCCGAATGAACGCAGGCCCCGGGGCTGCGTACGGCGACGGGTCTGCAGCAGGGCACGATGCACAGCGAGAATCTCCTGACGCTCAGAGGGAGACAGGAGGAAACTCGCAGCCGTCACCACGGCATCGTCGGGGATCCGACATTCACGGTAGGTCCAACTCAGCTCATCAGCTCGGATCCAGGCGGAGCCTCGGGGGCCGGCAAACTGCACGAAATCCACTACCTCGGCCATGCACGATCCGTGGGCACCGGCGTTCATCGCCACGCTCCCTCCGACCGAACCCGGGATCGCACAGGCGAACTCGAGGCCACTCAAACCTGCCTCTGCCACGTATGCGGCCAACCGTGCAGCCGGAAGGCCGGCGCCGGCGACCACTCGGATCTGCCCCGCCGAGGGCGCGGGCCGCGCGCTCTCGACAAAGTGGAACCCCGCGTCCAACATGAGGAGAGCTCCCGGGAAACCCGAATCAGCGACCAGGAGGTTGGAACCGCCTCCGAGCAGTGACCACGGCACGCCCTCGTCCGAGAGTAGCGTCGTCACCGCTACCACGGCGGCGGTGGTCGAGGCCGAGAGGAGCAGGCCGGCCCGGCCCCCGACCCCGATGGTGGTGAACGGGGCGATGGGAGCATTGCGCCAGACACGAAGTCCCGGCACTGCCTTGCACGATTCGACCAGGGACTCGGGAGCCGCAGTCATCGACCCTCCTCCAGAAAGCCTTCTCCGACCCGGTGCACATCCCCGGCGCCTATCGTGAGTACCAGATCACCCTCTACCACGATCTCCCGCAGATAGTCGACCACCGAGGTGAGACGTGGAAGGTACACCACGGGAAAGCGCGGCCGTAGACGCAGTATGCTGTCGACTATCAATTTGCCGCTGACACCAGGTTCGGGCTCTTCTCGCGCCCCATAGACATCGGTGACCACAGCGACGTCGGCCTCGAGCAGCGCCCGGGCGAAATCGTCGTGGAGAAACCGGGTGCGTGAGTAGAGGTGCGGCTGAAAGACAGCGACCACCCTCTGCCACTCCCCGGTTCGAGCCGCCCGCAGGGTGGCTTTCAACTCTGTAGGGTGGTGGGCGTAGTCATCGACGACACTCACGCCATCACGCTCACCCTTCCACTGGAAGCGTCGCACGGCACCGCTGAAGCTGCGCAACGACGCCGCGATCCGCGATGGCGACACGCCGAGGTCGCTCAGCGTGGCAAAGCAGCCCAGGGCGTTCAGGATGTTGTGCTGTCCCGGCACCGCCAACTCCACCACCGCCATGCGGTGGCCCCGACGCCAGACCTCGAAGCGACTGCCACGGTGATGGAACATGACTTCCCGAGCCTGATAGTCGCTGCCCGGGCTCAGACCGTAGGAGACGGAGCGGCACGGCGCACCGGCGGCCAAGGCACCCAGGTGCGGGTCGTCCGCCCAGTAGATGAAGTGGCCATGAGGCGGCAGAGTCGCCACGAACGCCCGGAACACGTCGACGACGTTCTCCACATGCAGGTAATGACTATGATGGTCGAGTTCGAGATTCGTCACCAATGCGACCTCGGGGCGCAGAAAGAGCAGCGACCCGTCGGACTCATCCGCTTCGCACACCAGGTAGGGACCCTCACCGTGGCGGGCATTCGACCCCAAGTCGTTGAGCTCACCACCGACGAGGAACGACGGATCGAGGCCCGCGTCCATCAGGGCTCGGCTGATCATGGAGGTCGTGGTGGTCTTGCCGTGCGTGCCGCACACCGCGATGCCGCGCTTGCCCTCCATGAGCCAGGCCAGAGCCTGCGCCCGTTTGACCACCGGCAGTGCCCGGCGGCGGGCTTCTGCGAGTTCCGGATTGTGCCCCGGGATAGCCGACGAGATCACCACGACGTCGGGCAGTGCGAGGTTGGCTGCGTCGTGGCCCAGGCTCACGGATATCCCGTCACGCTCCAGCAAGCTGACATAGCTCGAAAGCTTGAGGTCGGAGCCCGTGACCTCGTAGCCGCGGCGATGGAGCACCATGGCGATGCCGCTCATACCCGCCCCGCCGATCCCCACAAAATGGAAACGCTTGACGGACGAGAAGATGGGCGGATCGAGAGCGGTAGCGGACGGGGTCATGATGATGCCTTTCGCGGCGGGCCGGCTAACTCCGCTATCTGGTCGGCGATGAGAGTCGCCGCTTCCGGCTTCGCAAGTCGCACTGCCGCCGCGCCCATGGTCACCAGCGAGTCCGGGTCGAGCAGACGGTCGACCTCGACGGCGAGACGCTCACACGTCAGCTCCGAGTCGGGCACTACGACCGCCGCGCCCGCGGCCGCGACGGCCTGGGCGTTCTTCATCTGATGGTCCCCGGTCGCGTGAGGATAGGGCACGAGAATGGAAGGCACACCTCGAGCGAGCAGCTCGGCGACCGAGCCGCCCGCGCGCGAGACGGCCAGATCGGCAGCCGCCAGGGCGAGGGGGAAGTCGGCGAGATATCCGAACACGCGGTACCGCCGATTGGGACCCTCCGCGACGGCGTCGCGAACGCGGGCCACGTCTTGCTCCCCTGCCACATGCAACAACGAGAACGGTGTCTCGCGGGCGGCGAAAGCCTCGATCGTTGCAGTGTTCAGGCTCCACGCCCCGTGACCCCCACCGAATATCAGCACCACCGGTCTGGAAGGATCCAACTCAAACCGCGCGAGCCCCTCGGCCCGAGTCGCCGCCAGCAGCCCCGGGCGCACCGGCCGCCCTGTGTAACGATACTTGCCCCCTTCCCCATCGGGCCTGGGGAACGAGAGGCACACTCGGTCGACCAGATAACTCAAGATGGTGTTGGTCCACCCGATGTGTGAATCCATCTCCACGACCACGGTGGGCACGCCCCGCACGGCGGCCTCGGCAACCACGGGGCCCGACGCATAGGCCCCCACGCCGACCACGCACGCCGGCTTCAGACGCCCGAGCAGACTCCAGGCATCCACCGCGGCCACCGGAAACGAGGCTAACGTGCGAACGGTGCTCATCCCCACGCGTCGCGAGAACCCACGGATGCGCACGACGGAGAACGGATAGCCCGCGCCGGGCACCAAGGTGCCTTCCATGCCGTGAGGACCGCCACAGAAGTGCACCTCATATCCGCGTTCGCTGAGGACGTCAGCGATGGCCAGCGCGGGCACCACGTGCCCTGCTGTGCCCCCGCCCGCTATCAAGATACGTGACATTCGCCGACTCCAAGAAGGTATTCGAACCCGAGAGGACACCGGCGGACGGCTCCGCCACCGGGCCCCACCGAGCCACCGACATGATGACGCCTACCGCCGTCATCATCACCAACAGGTTGTTGCGCCCGTAGCTGATGAAGGGTAAGGGTACTCCGGTAAGGGGCAGCGCGGCCATGACGCCACCCATGTTTATCAGCGATTGACCGTAGACGAGGAAGGCGCACCCCGCTACCAGGTAGCGGCCGAAGGGATCGGTGCAACGCCGGGCGAGTTGGAATGCGGACAGGACGAAGAGGGCGAACAGGCCGACCACGATAGCCACCCCGATGAGCCCGAACTCCTCTCCTAGAACCGCGAAGATCATATCGGTGTGGGCCTCAGGCAGGTAGCTGAATTTTTGCACACTCTTGCCGGCCCCCACACCGAACAGACCGCCCCTTCCCAAAGCGAGGAGCGCCTGCCGCACTTGGTACCCCGATTTGAGCGGGTCGGCCGAAGGGTCGAGGAACGCCATCAGCCGCTGCATCCGGTAGGGCTCCAGCGCGATCGCGGCGGCGATGGCCGCGGCCCCGGCTCCGGCCAACAGCACCAAGTGGCGGACCCGAATCCCCCCGACCCACAGCAGACCCATCATCATCACTGCCACGACCGCCGCCGTGCCTAGGTCCTTCTGCTGCACGATCAGGGCACACGAGACCCCGGAGACCACACCCAATGGCCAGAGGTTATCGAAACCCATCCGGCCCGCGGCTCGCGCCAGGAGATGGGCGGCGTAGAGCACTAACGCGAGTTTGACCAGTTCGGACGGCTGGATGGTCACCGGCCCGATGACCACCCACCGGGTCGCCCCTTTCACGGTGAGACCCAGTCCCGGGACATAGACCGCAACCAGAAGGACGAACGAGGCCAGCATCGCAAAGGGGATCAGACGTCGCCACACACGGTAGTCGATCAGATACACGACCCCTGCCAACACAAGCCCGACAACGGCAATCCGCCCCTGTTCGCGCAGATAGCGCAAGGGATCGGCGTGTTCTTGGGCGAACGCAAGGGCGGCGGAGACGCTGTAGACCTGCACCAACCCGATCACCAGCAGGGCCAAGGCGGAGCCCCACACCAAGTGGAAGGCGCGAGGGTAGTGCCCGGTGCGGACCACCCCTTTCATACGGAGGCCCGGCGCAGGCTCTCGACGATAGCCATGAAGTGGTCGCCTCGCTCCTCGAAGTCGCGGTACTGGTCGAAGCTGGCACAGGCCGGAGCGAGGAGCACGGTATCCCCCGGGCGCGCCACACGAGCGGCCGCCGAGACAGCCGCCTCCAAGTCGCCGCATTCGATGGGCGTGGGCACTCCCAAGATGCCTTCTTCTCGGCCGACCCGGATGAACGCATCGGCGATCAGGGGGGTGGCTTCCCCGATCAGGTAGACACCGCGACAGGCGCCGACGCATGCACGGGCGACCGGACGATAGTCCGACGCCTTGTCCCGGCCACCGAGGATCACGTGGGTGCCTACGGAATATGCGCCCAGAGCCTTTACGGTCGCCTCCACGTTGGTCGCTTTGCTGTCGTTCACGTACGCGACTCCAGCGATGACTCCTGCCGGCTGCAGACGGTGCGGGACTCCGGGGAACGTGCGCAGGCCCTGGAGGATTGCCTCCCACGGGAGTCCGCGAACAAGACCCGCGCTGGCGGCCGCCAGACAGTTCTCCATGTTGTGCGTCCCCCGCAGGGACACCTCATCGACCGTCAGGGCGCGACGCC
>CAZDGO010000035.1:0-12159 GCA_964504825.1 uncultured Gaiellales bacterium | reverse complement strand
TCGGAGGCGATCGCGGACCTCTTCCACCTTCGGCTGGGATCGTGCTCTGGAATGGATAGGAGGCGGGCTGGCCGGCCTTCTGGTGCTGGCCGTGGGGCTGGGATATGACAGTCGCGTCTACGGCCTATACTTCACTCCGCGCATGTTCTACTTCTTCGTCGCGGCCATCCTCTTCATCCTCACCTGGGTGCTGGTGGCCCGGCCGGGCCTGCGTCCTATCCGGCTGGACTGGATGGACGGGGTGGGCCTGGCGCTGGTTCTTTGGGAAGTGGTGACGGCCACCGCCGCGCCCGTCCCCAACCTGGCCTGGTTCGGTACATACAATCGCACCAGTGGCGCCTTTATGTGGATCGCGCTCATCCTCATCTTCCTGGTTGCGCGGCGCCTTTTTGACGGAAGGCGGGCGCTACGGCCTCTGGTGTGGGCCGCCGTCTTTGTTCTCTTTCTCAATGCGATACTCACTGTGACGCAGGCTACCGGGGGGACCACCCCCTGGGGAGGCGTCGACTTGACTACAGGGCGCATGCCCGGTACGTCCGGCAACCCCGTGAACATCGCCGGCCTCTGCCTGCTCTCCGCCTGGTTGGGCGGCCTGGCGTTCTTCGGCGGGGAGCTTCCCCTCTGGAGCCGCCGCCTAGCCGGCCTGGGAGCGCTCTCCGGACTGGTGCCCATTGTGTTGGCGGTGAGCCGGGCAGCATACATAGGCCTCGGCGTGGCGGTCGTGTTGCTGGCGGCCGTGCTTCTCCTGCGCCGTCGCTGGCGATCGGTGGCGGTGCTGGGTGTGGTGGTAGTGCTCGTTGCCGCGGGCACGGTGGCCTACTCGGCCAGGTCGGGCGGGCACATCGCTGAGTCCTTGTCGGTAAGCGCCGTCACGCAGGATGGTTCCGCGCAGGAGGCCACCGAAGGTTCCGCGCAGGAGGCCTCCAAAGCACCAGCGCTGGGCGAGTCTGACACGCAGCGGGTGGAGTTCTGGAAGTTGGCTCTTGACGCCGTCCGGGAACGCCCGATTCTGGGGTACGGCCCCGGGGCTTTTGCCACGGCGTACCGCCTGTTCGTGCCTGCCGCGCGGCTCCAAGCGGAACCCTACGTGGTGGTGAGCGACCCTCACGACTTCCTCCTGCTTCTCGCTTCAACCATCGGGATACCTGGGCTGCTTCTGGCTCTGACGCTGTTGGTGGGGGGAGTAGTGGCGCTTGCGCTACGAGCGGCCAAGAGTCTGTGGCGGCGGGAGGGGGAGCCAGGTGGGGGCCGGGCCACCATCGGGCTGGTATACGCTCTGGCCGTGCTGGCCTACCTCATGGTCAGCCCCACGGACCTGGTGACCGTGGCTCCCCTGATGCTCGTGTTGGGGGCCGCACTGGGTCCAGCCTCGGAGCGAACCCGCCTTTCGGTGATGCTGCCGGCGGTTCAGTCGCGCAAGGGTGTTGGCCAGGGTGTGACAGGGATACTGGCGCTGGCCTGCACGGTCGCGCTGGTGGTGGCGCTGGTCATGGGCGTGCGCCTCTACCAGGCGGATATGGCCTCGGCCAGGGCCGCCAAGCTCCAGTCCGTGGAGGAGGCGGTGCGTGCGGGCGAGCTCTTCCCCTGGTATCCGCACTTCCCGCAGGTGGCCGGGGGCATGCTGTGGCACCGGGCGCTCACCCAGGACGCCGCTAAGCCCAACAAAGCAGACGCGGAGCGGGGCGAGGAGCTGCTCAAGATCAGCTTGGCCTACGACCCCGGCCAGGTGCTTGCTCGAGCCGATCTCGCACGATACTACCTGACCAGTCAGCGCCCGGGGCCGGCGGCGGAGCAGTTGCGCTTGGGGTTGCTATTCTGTCCCAACAGCCCCACTCTCCAGGGCATACTCGGCTATTCGTCCTACTCGGCTGTGGTGGAAGTGCACGATTCAACGGTGGCCAAGACCACGAGCGACTTCCTCCAGGCGCTTCCGCCCACGGTGGCGGACGGCTGGTACTGGCTTAGCGAGGCTCTGCGGGTCCAGGGCGACGTGGCCCGCGCGGACGCGGCGCGGGCCCAGGCCACCAAGCTCGGTCCCACCATGAAGCCGGAGGACTACGCCCGCCGGATCCAAGGAGGGTAACGATTTGCTAGGTTTAGAGCGGGCCAGGGTCACGGTTCTTGCCCTCGCCGCACTTATGGCCGCACTGGTGGCCGTGTTGTTCACCGCCCCTGCTTCGGCCGCGGCCGAGCCTGCCGACCCCCAGATCGGACTCACCGAGACGTTCGATGCGTACAACTGGGGCAGTCGGGCCGACATCCAGGTGCAGGGCGTGGTGCGGGCGGTGGGCGAGCACTGTGTGCTCTATGTGGAGCGGGGTCGCTCCCTCCCCGACATGTTACTGCAGCAGCTGGTCACGGAATTCGACACCATCGTGTACCCACGCGTCACAGCCGCGCTGGGATCTGAGCCCAACCCGGGGATCGACGGTGACCCGCGCGTGGTCATTTTCATCTATGGATTCAACGACGCCGCGATCATGGGTTCCTTCGACCTTTACGACTTGATTCGGGACAGCGCCATCGATCCTCAGGACAGCGCCACCTCCAACCACCGGGAGATGTTCTACCTCAACCTCGACGCTGTGCTGGTGCGGCCCGCCCGGGCGGCCGCCACCGCGGCCCATGAGCTGGCGCACCTCATCCTCTACTATCGCGACTTTTTGCTGGACAGTTCCCCTCAGCGTACGTACGAGGGCTACGTGGCCACCTGGGTGGAGGAGGGACTGACCATGTACGCAGAGGTGGCCGCGGGCTACGGTGAGCGGGCCCGAACCCAGCTGATCAGCTTCCAGATGAGCCCGAACAAGAACCTCACGGACTGGCAGGGCGCCTACTTATCCGACTACGGAGCCAGCTACGCTTTCATCACGTATCTCGTTGAGCACGAAGGCTTTGATCTTGCCGCCCAGTTGGCGGGCGAGCCACTTGATGGCATCGCCGGGATCGACGCCGTGCTTCGTGCCCGCGGCAGCTCCAATACCTTCGCTACGTTGTTCGACGATTGGGTGCCGGCGAACTTCCTTGGCAGCCGCCCGCCGGCTCTTCCGCCCTATGCGTACGCCGAGATTCATGTGCTCGCTGAGCCACTGCTTCTGGAGGGCCCTCTTCCGCTGGTGGGCGCGGGCCGGGTGGACAACTACGGCGCCGTCTATCTCGACCTGCCGTCCCTGGAGGTCGGCTCCACGGTGAGCGTGCGCGCCGTCGTCGACGGCGTCGACGGCGCGCCTCTGCGGGCCGCGCTCATCAGCTGGGACTCGCGCGGCATGATGCAGCCCACCGTCTCGCTGGTGAGCCTGGCCTCCACCACAACAGGAGGCGCCGCCGTCGGGCCGCCTGGGTATGACCGTCACACCCTGGCCATCTGGTCTCAGGGAGTGGAGGGCGCCAAGGTCTCTTTCGGCTTCCTTTACAGCGTGGCTTTCGACCCGCCCGGTGGGGTGCAGTTCCTGGACGTGGGAAGCGACCACCAGTTCTTTACCTACATCCAGGACCTCTTGGAGCGCGGAATCGTAAACGGTAAAGAGATTCCGGTGGGTTCCGGACTCTGGTACTTCCGCTCGGACGCAATGGTGTTGCGGGCGCAATTCGCCAAGATGATCGTGGAGGCCACGAGCCTGCACACGCCGGAGGTGGAGAACCTGACCACTCCCACGTTCAGCGACGCGCCTCCCACGTTCGACGGCCAGAACGTTCCGCTGTCCTACCCGTTCGACTACGTGGAGGAGGCGGCGGGCGCGGGCATCGTGGGTGGCTACGGCGATGGGGGGTTCCACCCCTGGGAGCCGATCAAGCGCATCCAGCTGGTCCGCATGATCCTGCGCGGCGCAGCCGCCGCCGGTCATCCTCTCCCCGCGTACACGGGCTCGGAGGCGGTCTTTGCCGATGTATCTCCCGGCAACCCCCTCTACCAGGACACCATGACCGCGTATCAAAGCGGCATCATGACCGGCCACACGGCCTCGGACGGCAGGCTCTACTTCAACCCCTGGTCTTCCGCCACCCGTGGTCAGGTGGCCAAGATGACCTCCAACCTGCTGCAACTCCTGGGCTTCTGAGCATCCCGGCCCGCACCGGCACGGCGCCGGCGTCCGTTACCGCGTCCGCATAAGCTATAATGAAGACCGCTGCTATGATCAGGCTACGCCGTGAACAAGCAGATCGGGGGAACAAGCTGGCCCACACGGACCACACTCACTCGGAGGTGGCGCGCCCGGCGATAGACCCCGCTCGGGAGCATGCCTTGGTGGAGGCGGCCAGAGCAGGCGATGAGGGCGCCATCGGGGCCCTCTACCGCACCTACTACGATCTCATCTACCGTTACGTCCTGTTCCGCGTGGTCGCGCCCGCCGCCGCGGAGGATGTCACCAGCCAGGTCTTTCTGGCCATGGTGCGCAACCTGCGCCGCTTCGAGTGGCGGGGGCGTCCTTTTCTGGCCTGGCTCTACGCAATCGCGCAGAAGCAGGTGGCGTTCTACCGGCGCAGTGCCGGCCGATCTCCATCTCAAGTGGAGCTTGAGGCCGCGGCTGAGGTGATCGGTGACACAGCCGCTCCGCACGCCAGCGCCGAAGAACGAGAGCGCCGGCAGCGACTGGCTCGGGCGCTCGACCAACTCCCGGACACCCAGCGCGAGGTGGTGCTTCTGCGCTACATCCTGTCGCTCTCGCTGGCCGAGACTGCCGCGGCTACCCAACGTTCCGAGGGCGCGGTGAAGCAGTTACAGATGCGTGGTCTCACGGCCCTGCGTGGTCTTCTGAACGGCGATCGTCCGTAACTTTTTCGTCGCACCGGCAATATGCCTGCTGGTTAGCCATGATTAGACTACGTGACATATTCAAAGGCAAGGCCCGGGGCCAGGAGGAGATCCTCCCGGTAGATGCGGTCGATGTGCCCGATCCCGCCGCTGATGAGGCTCTGTTCCTGCTCATCGAGGAACTGGCTGACCTTGGTGAGGTGCGGGTCCCAGCGGCAGCAAGGGAACGCGGCTGGGCGCAGGTCCGCGCGGACGTGCACACCCAGCAGGCCCGCGGTGCCTTCGCGCCGGCCGGAGCCCGGTTGCGCGGCATGGTCTACACCAGGCGCCTGGCAATCGGCTCCACAGTAGCACTGGTGGCTATCGCGCTTGGTCTAGTAGGCGTTCGGCAGCTGGACGGTCGGGGTAGTGGTCCGAGCGTGGTTGACAACGCCATCACTACCGCCGCCATCGCAGTGGCCGGCAACTCGTCCATCACGCAGAAGCCCTCCAGCACCACGAGCGCCACGCCGGCCACCACAAAGCCCATCACTCCCGGCGACACCGCGTCGTCTCCCTCATCCACTTCGGGTAGCTCGGTCACCTCGCCGGGCACCGGCACGAGCGGCGCTACAGCGCCGTCGCCTAGTACCACCGCCACAGAACCGGGAACCAACACCACAGAACCGGGAACCAACACCACAGAACCGGGAACCAGCACCACTCAGCCCGCGAGCACCACCACGAGCGAGCAGTTGATGACGGCGGAGGAGCGGGAGCGCTCGGCCACAGCTGCGGCGGCCATACTGGCCGAAGCAGTAGTGAGCGGGGACACGGACGAGGCCTCGTCCGTGCTGAGCAGCAGCGCCAAGCGGGGCCTGGTCCAGATGGTCGCCACGCTGCACGATGCGCAGAGCTCAAAGATCATTTCTGTTGAGACTGCCGCCCCGCAGGTATCGAACGTGCTGGTGCAATTCACGGATGACACCGCGGATGTGCAGGGGCAGCCGCCTACCGTAGTCAAGCGCTTCCTGTTCGAACTGCGGGTCGACCAGAGCGGCGCCCTGGTCATCGGCATCTACGCGGCCCCGGCCCAGTAAGCAGGCACAGGGATACATAGCTTGACCATACTTGTTGACATATCCGCATTTTCCACTAGGATGTTCCGGTCCCGGAGTCTTGTCACCCGGGGTCGTGACAGATATTGCCGCCTCGCGCTGGTAGGCGCGAAGGCGAGATTAAGAAGGAAAGGAGGTGATCGTTCTTACTACCTACACACCTACCAGTTGCAAGCATGTAGGAAATGGCAAGAACAAAGCCTATGAAGCAAGCACACACAAGGAGTACTTTCATGCTAAATCGTACCTATAAGGTGGCGCTGACAGCGGTTCTGACCGTTGTCATGGTCGTCGCCTTTGCCGGCGTGGCCCTCGCCGCGCCACCATGGACTGACATTAGTCCGAGCGTGCTCAGCCCTTACAGCATCACCGAGGCCCAGCTGGCTCAGATCTCGGAGGGATTCGTTGACGGTTCTTGGGGGCCGTACAAGGAGATGCCGCGTAAACAGTTCGTGAAGATGGCTGTGGCCGCGTTCGATATCGACTTGGTCAACCCCGCCACTGCCAGCTTCCCAGACGTACCTACCACTGATTTCTACTACCAGTACATCGAAGCCGCCACCGGAGCCAACCTGATCGAGGGTTTCGAAAACGGCACCTTCGGACCCAACAGCATCATCACCCGTGAACAGGCGGCCGCTATCATCGTTCGCTGGGTAGCGGCTGAGAACGGCTTCAACCTCGCGACCTTTTACACGGACGCCGAAGCCGCCGCCATCATCGCCCCCTTCAACGATGACGGCCAAGTGGGCCCCAGCCTCGTCAATGAGATGGCCTTCGCCGTCGACTTCAAGATCGTCTTGGGTACCACCAGCAACAACCTCGAACCCAAGCGCAACCTCCTCCGTATCCAGGGCGCGGCCATGCTCATCCGCTCTGAGATAGGCGAGGCTCCGGGCACCGAGCCGGTTGCTACCACGATCAACCTGGTTCAATCCTCATACCCCGCTAACGATCCCACCACGGCGGCGGTGCTCAACCCGATCGATGGCGGCGTGGGCGTTGACCACACGGTCACTGCTACCGTGAAGGACCAGTTCGGGGCCACCATGGATGCGACTGTGACGTTCAACTGGACTGTGACTACTGGTAACCCATCGCAGTCGCGCATTGCTGAAGGTACGGCTGGCCCTGCCGGAAGCGGAAAATCTATGGACAATTGGGCGGGCCCAGGCACCAACATCGCCTTCAACATCACGGCGACTGCCGACGGTGTGACCTCCAACACGCTGGTCAAGAAATGGGCGACGCGCGTTCTAACAACGGCGACACTGCTTCCGGCTGCGGGCGTCGGCATGGAGGACATAGATCACACGGTGACCGTGACCCTGAAGGACCAGTTTGGCGCGCCTGTTGTGGACCGCAGCGTGACCTTCACCTATAAGCTCATGGTTGAGGAAACAGACGTGAGTGTGACGGCGTCGCATGATGCGACGACCAGCGCAACTATCACGACCCCCCCAACCGCCGGGCAGTACATGGACGAATGGGATGGCGAGGGTGCGGATGACGTGCCGCATTGGGGCCCAGCAACCGTCGTTGTGACGGTGCAAGGCGCCCCCAGCCTTACTCAGACCGCCACCATTTACTTTGCGGAAGATGAGGCTCTGACCTACCCGACCGTGGTAGGCGGAAGCGGACTGGCAATCCCGGTCGGTCTGCAGCCGGCGTCAGGCACGGGTGTCCCCGCAGACGTGCTGTGGTCTGTCACCCAGGCTCCGCCGTTCATGACGTGGCCGGTAGTTGGCAGCGGCCCGTACATCTCGGGATCGGGCTCTACGATTCTGACTTCAAGGTTCTGGGTTGGTGACGAACTCGTGTTCGTCCATTTCCCGAGCAGCACAAACGTCGATGGATTCCCGAACTGGCTGTTCTCCCTCGGCGCCGGCTAACAACGACTAGAGCGGGCAGCGCCTTAGGCGGCGCAGGCCGGTTCTGTTCAGGCAGCACAAGGGAGGCCCGCTTCGGCGGGCCTCCCTTGTGCTGTGCCCGGTATGGGCGATGACGTGGTGTGCGCACAACCCCAGAACGAGGAGTAGCCGGCAGTGCGTGGTAGACTCCGGCGAGGTGGGATGGACTCCGGTTTCGTGGGAGACGGGAAGAAACATGAGACGAGCCTCGTGGGTCGGGCTTCTTCTGGTGGCGGCGTTCTTGCTGGTGCCTTCCACCACCGGTGTCGCGCTGGCGGCGGATCGCTGGACCGATATCACCGACGCCCAGTGGGAGACCGTCTACCAGATGAGCGCGGAAGATGTAGCCACCTTGGCGCAGGGGTATGCCAACGGTGATGGCACGTTCTCTTTCCGTCCGTCGCTGCCGGTCACGCGGACGCAGTTCACCAAGATGTCGGTGGACGGGTTCGCGCTTGCGAAGCTTGACCCGCCCGTTTCCACCTTTACTGATGTCCCTCGCGCCGACGTGTACTACCAGTGGATAGAAGGGGGCGCGGCTGCGGGGCTCATCTCCGGCTATCCCAACGGCGATGGCGCCTTCTCCTTCCGGCCGGGAACGGAGATCTCCCGGCAGCAGAGCAACTCCATCCTCGGCAGGTACCTTTCGGGCGTGGAGATCGAGTCCACCGGGCTCATCCATGGTGTGGTGAGGAACTACCTCACGCTGGAGCAGTGGTACGCGTTGGAGGGGGAGTTCTACCTGGGTTTCTTTGCCGCCGATCAGATTGAGGTAGCGACGGTCCACCGCGCAACTACCGCCTACCTTGTCTACCAGGGCGTGGTGGCGGGCAGCACACAGGGAGGCCTGACCCACCTGTTCCCCCAGGTGAGCCTTACTCGGGCCCAGGCGGCCGCGCTTATCATTCGCACCCGGATTGTAGCCGCGAAGATTATCGGTGAGGATCCGCCGGCTCCTACCGATGTGGCCACCATTCCCGCGGGTCCTGCGGGCAACGCCCGCCCCATACTCACGGGGCAGACCACCATCGCCAACGGCACCGTGACCATCTACGATGCCACCATCACCGGGACGGTCAAAATGGCGGAGGGGCAGGCCTTGGCGGACGGTTCGTTCGCCATCGCGGTGCCCGGCCTGGGGACGGCGCCTCTACTCGAAGGGCCGCATCTGTTCACCGCGCGGGTCAAAGACAGTCGGCAGCGGGTCAGCGAGCCCTCCGCCCCGGTGGACTATCTGCTGGACGTCACTGCCCCGGCGGGTTCCATCATAAGCCCCACGGCGGGCGGCGTGTACAACACTGGGGAACCGCTCTTCCGGGTCACGGCATCCGACGCCGGTTCCGGCATGCAGTCGGTGACCTTCTTGTACAAGCACAAGGCCGACACGGGCTTCACGCAGATCGGCCAACCGGTGACGGACCAGACCCCCACGTTCACCGCGAAGTGGGGCGATATCAAGCTGCCGGATGACCAGTACAACCTGCAGGCGGTGGCTCGCGACCGCGCCGGCAACGAGCGCACCCTGAGTCCCCTCACCATCACCATCGCGTCACCCCGGTAGCCACACAGAGATCTTGACCCCGCGCTTCGGGACTGCCGGGCGTATCGTCCGACCGGGCGCTCACGTTGAAACTCATGCCGTGGATGAACACCCGACAATTCTCCGCGTGAAGCTGAGTACCGCGCCGTTGCGCCGATTTCTGCTGCATGCGCTTGGGTTGGTGTTCGTCGTGGCCGTGGTCGTCTCGATGGCGCTGCCTGGCGCCGCGCAGGCCTACGCCACCTACACAGCGCAGGAGCAGGAATTCCTGGGCTTGATCAACCAGTATCGGCAGGCGAACGGTCTCGGGACCCTGCTGATCTCCGACGTCCTCTCCGACGCCGCCGAGAAGCACGACAAAGATATGGGCACATACGCCTTCTTCGACCACACCACTCTCAACTCGGACTACTTTCCGGTCAAGTCCTCACCCTGGGACCGTATGGCCCTCTGTGGATACGACTACAGCACGGCCATGGGTGAGAATATCGCCGCCGGCTACGCGACCGCCGCCGAGGTGTTCGCCAAGTGGGAAGCCTCCCCCGGGCATGACGCGATCATGCGCCAGCCAGCCTTCAAAGTTATAGGCATCTCGATGGACTCTGTCCCCGGCTCGCCGTACAAATACTACTGGACCACCGACTTTGGCGGCTACGTCGACCCTTCGGCGCACGCGTTGAGCGGCGGAGCGACCACGACGACGGCGCGGCCGGCGACCACCAGCACGACACTGCCCTCGCCCACCACGACGCTCCCGACGGCCTTCATCGACGTGCCCGCCGAGTACCGCTTCTACTATGAAGTGATGTCACTCGCGGGGGCGGGGATCATCGGTGGATTCTCCGATGGCTCCTTCCGACCGGACGATCCGGTGACCCGATGCCAGTTCGCAAAGATCGTCATGCTGGCCGTGGGCAAACACACCGATGCCATCGAGGCCAGAGGCCACGCTACGTTCCCGGACGTGCCCTGGACCGGGGACGGCTACCCCTTCGACTATGTAGAGGAGGCCGTCGATCTGGGCATCGTGAAGGGACTGGCCGGCGGGTTGTTCGGTCCATACGAAGACGTCACCCGGGCTCAGCTGGCCCTGATGCTGGTTCGAGCGGGTGGTGACACTCTGACGATGCCTCCGCCGGGCTACGTCCACGGGTTCGCCGATGTTCCCGCGTACGCGGAAGAGGCGGTGACCATCGCCCGATACAACGCCCTGCTCTCCGGAAAGACCGCTACCACCTTCGATCCCTACGGGTTGGCCACCCGGGGGCAGGTGGCCAAGATGACCAGCAACCTGGTGGAGCGGCTGAACCAGTGAGGTAGGTGGTGTCCGGGGGGCCGTGTGGCCCCCCGGACGCGCGCTCAGCGGGGGAGTTGGACGTGGCTGGATTTCGTCACGGGCCGGTCGGGTTAGGCACGAAGAGCACCGCATCGGCCACCACGTACCCATTGGCGCCGGTGGCGTGCACCGCTACACTGCCGCTGCCGGTGGAGTAGCCCGCGGCGAAGTAGTAGCGACCCACCTTCACCCAGGTGCCGCCGTTCGAACGCTGGTCGACCCGGGCGATCGCCTGTCGGCCGGGGGTGTTGATGGTCACTTTGGCGTTGCTCGCGCGGTTCCAGGCACTCGTCCACCGGAGATAGACGTTGTAGTAGCCGGTGGAGGGAAAACGAGGCGTCCAGCGGGCCCACGCGGTGCCGGTAGTGGCTGCGTGGACCTGATAGTCGGCCTGGAAGTAGCCGGCCGTGCTGGTGGAGCGGCTCCACGAGCCCGCGATGTCGTCGCCGCCGGCGCTCTTGGCGGTGGGGTTGTCGAAGATCAGGCTGTTCGTACCCGCCAGACTGTTCCGCCGGATGGGCTTGTACTCGCTGCCGAGGTAACGCGACGCGCGTCTGACCTTAGCCCCGGTGTAGGGAGCCTCGTAGACGATCGGGTAGCTCCAGGCGTCGCCTTCGGCGTACAGAACGATGTGGCCGGAGGAGCGGGTGTTGTGCACAAGGGCGTCTCCCGGTTGAAGGGAGGCACGGCTGGACAACGCGCTCCAGGGGCCGAGCAGGTTGAAGAACTCGTAGGTGGTGTATCGGGGTGAGATGGAGGCGTTGACCCCGGCCTCCTCCTGATACAGCATGCTGCGGGGTGTCTCCCAGCACTTGAGCACGAATCCGGAACAGTCGGGGCCGGCGCCGGTGGCGTTCGGGTTCCAGCTCTCCCGCCCCCAGGTGTAATCGGCGCCGATCGCGCTCTCCGCCCGGGCTACGATCTCGTGCCGGGTGATGGTGGGAATAGCGGCCGCAGCCGGGCCGAGGAACCAGATCAGCAGGGTAAGCAGGCCCAGAACGGCGGCTGCGGCAACGCGGAGAGAGCCCCCGGTCCATGCGCCGCGGCGGCATCGCGGTCCGCGCTGCGCGAAGTGGTCGAAGCGGGCGGCGCGTCTCATCGCGACGCTCCTTCCGGGAAGGTATGGACGATGATGGAGTATCCCGGCTCGGTGGCCCGTGGTTGGTAGACGCGACCGTCGGGGCCGACCACGTACGGTGGTCCCGTCTCAGCGATGCCGCCCGTGTCGTCGAGAGCGAGGGCGGTCGGTGTTCCCGAACCTGTGGTGCGGACGATCACTAGGGCGGGAGCGTCGGGTTCGGCGGACGAGGGCTGTTCGACGCGGGCGCCGAGGATGACTGCGCCTTCGGCATCGCCGTCGAGGGACACCAGGTGTTCGAGTGGGCTATCGTCTACGAACTCGAGTTCGTCGGGCAGTTCGCTCGGCCG
Organism: uncultured Gaiellales bacterium; assembly: GCA_964504825.1. Classification (GTDB taxonomy): domain Bacteria; phylum Actinomycetota; class Thermoleophilia; order RBG-16-64-13; family RBG-16-64-13; genus JAJZQZ01. The sequence goes on along the minus strand of CAZDGO010000035.1, from coordinate 95 downwards.
GCCAGGGTCGTTCACCAGGCTCACGCGGGGGTTGTCGCCACGGGTGTGACGGGCGACCGCGAAGGCCCGCCCCGGGGGTCCCATGGGCCGCCCCG
>CAZDGO010000034.1:0-12397 GCA_964504825.1 uncultured Gaiellales bacterium | reverse complement strand
GCGCTCGACGCGGCCGTCGCGTTGGTGCTCGCGCTGGTGGTCCTGTTTGTCGGTCTGCAGGCGCCGCTGGGGCGAGCCCTCTTCGTGCAGGCGAACGGGCAGGCGGCGGCGATCGCTCCCGGCACCCGTTTGAGCGACGCGACTCGGAGCCGGTCATTGGCTCCTCGCGAGGGTGCGTCTGTGGATATCGCCGGTGACGTGCTGGCGTTCGGCGAGGGTGAGACGGGCAGCATCACCGTCGGCGGGAGGGCGATGGAGGGTGACCCCGTGCTGACCGACGGGACCATCATCGTGGCACGACGCGGTCGCGATGTGGGCGAGAAGCTCTCGCGCCGGCTCGATGCCGTTCCCTACGAGACCCGCTCCGAGGGATCGGGGGCAATCATGGCCCTGGTGCAAAAAGGCACGCCGGGTGAACGTGAGGTCTACTCCGGATCGCGCAGCAAGCGCACCGTCCTCGCCCGCACCATACGGCAACCCATCGACGCCGTCCTACAGCGCAGCAGCGGCCTCTCCAAGGGACAGAAGGCAGTCGCGTTGACCTTCGACGACGGCCCGAGCACCTTCACCCCCGCCATTCTGTCTGTACTGAAGAACAAGGGCGTGTCGGCCACCTTCTTCATGATCGGGAGCGTCGCCGCGGGGAACAAGGGCGGAGTGGCCGCCGTCCATGCGGCCGGACACGAACTCGAGAGCCACTCCTGGAGCCACGCGGACCTGACCACGCTCAGTGCGGATGCAGCCCGCGAAGAGATCGTCCGGGGCGCCGCAGCCGTGGGCGGGGCGCGTTTCCTGCGTCCTCCCTATGGTGCGTACAACGATGCTGTGGCCGAGCAGGCGGGTCTGGCGGGACTGCGTCTCGCCCTGTGGAACGTCGACACCCGCGACTGGAAGACCCGCGACGCCGCCGCCATTCTCGCCAAGGTCGAAGCGGAGGCCAAGCCCGGGGCCATCATCCTGATGCACGACGGTGGAGGCGACCGGTCGCAGACCGTGGCCGCTCTGCCCAAGGTGATCGATTGGCTCCTCCAGCAAGGCTACGCGCTGACGACACTCCAGCGCCTCTCCCTCTGATCGCCGACGGACCAGCCGCCCCCGGCTGACCCGCATGATTCGACTCGGCTCCGCCAGGGTACGACGGAACCATCGCCGGACCGGCCGGCCGCTTCATGTCTTTCGAGGGGAACGGAGTAGCCACCGTGCAGCTCGCAACTTCACAGCCGGCACACGTGCCGCTGATCGTCATCGACAGGGAGTGCGATCACGGCAGCACTGAGGCCCTTCACGCAGCGGTCGTGGAGGCCCTCTCCGCCGACCCGCGAGCCATCCTCCTCGATCTGGAGAAATGCACCTACATCGACAGCGGTGCCATCTCCGTCCTGCTGGGCGCGGTCCGTCGGCTGCGGGGGCGCGGGTGGCTCGGGGTTCTGGCGCCCAACGACAACGTGCGCAGGCTCCTCGAAATCGTCGGTCTGACTGTAGACGCGGGCTTCCGCGTCTTCGACAACCCGGATGATGCGTCGCTCGCTCTCAAGGATCTCGGCGAATGATCGAGAACACCACTGCGAGACCGGGCTCAAGTAGCAAGGGGGGCCGTTGCATCCGGTTCAGCGTGCAGGCGCAGGCTGCGAGACTGGCCGAGATCCGGCGCTTCGTGCAAGAGGTGGGAGACGAGTTCGGGCTGGACGCGGGGCGCGTGTTCGACCTCAAAGTGGCCGTCTCGGAGGCCTGCGCCAACGCGGTCGAGCACTCAGGTGGCACACACGCTCCGCTCGAGCTGTGCGCGTGGTTCCACCCCGACCGGTTGGTCTTCGAGATAGCCGACAGCGGAGATTTCCGCGTGCCTCAGGCGGAACGGAGAGCGCGCGGGGGCACCCGTGGGCTCGGCCTGCCCTTGATGGTGGCGCTTATGGACGAAGTGCGCATCCGCAAGACACCCGGAGGCGGCACCAACGTCACCCTCTCGCTGTTCACGAGCGTCTGACCGGCTCGCCGGTCGGCCGCGCGGACGTATCCCCCCGCACCAACGAGGCCAAAGCCGCAAGCGCACAGATCACCACTGCCACGATGAGGGCATCGTGCGCCGCGTGCAGGAACGCCTCTTTCGCCGCGAGGTCCGGTGGGAGCGTAGCTAAAAACCGCTGCTTGTACACCGGCTCGCGGACGGCGAGCATCAAGCCGGTTATTCCGACCCCAAGCACCATCCCCACATTTCGGGCGGTTGCTACCATCCCTGAGGCTATACCCAGGCGAGCCCGAGGCACCGCTCCCATGATCGCGCTGGAGTTGGGTGGCTGGAACAGCCCCATGCCGATACCCGGCACCAGCACGCGGACGGCGATCCCCAAGGTGCTGGTCGTGAGCGACAGGCTCAAGAACGACAGCACCCCGACCATGCTGACCAAAAGGCCAAGAGTGCTCAGGAACCGGGAGCCGATCCGGTCCGAGAAGGAGCCCGAGAACGGACCTACGATCGCGGTGGCCAGTGGGATCGGAGTGAGCAGAAGGCCGGCATGCTGCACGCTGAATCCCCGCACCTGCATGAGATAGAACGGCAAGATGAAGATGATGGTGGCGACCACCATGAAGGAACCGAGAGCACTGGCCACCGAGGCGGAGAAGAGGCGGCTGCGTAACAGACGCAGGTCGAGCACCGGCTGCGTCACCCTCATCTCAGTCCAGACGAACAACACCCCCGAGGCTGCCGCCAACACGGCGAGGCCGATGACCGCCGGGCTGCCCCAGCCCCACGACTCCCCTTTCGACAGCACCAGCAGCAGGGGAAACAGGGCGAGGAAAGAGAGGGCGGCCCCGAACGGATCGAAGCGCTGCCCCTGGGGAACCCGCGTCGGAAGGACGCGCCAGGCCATCACGAAGGCGACGATGCTCACAGGCACGTTGATGATGAAGATCCAGGGCCATCCGGCCGCGCCGATGATCAATCCCCCCAAGGTAGGGCCGACGGCCAGCCCGGCCGATACCGAGATACCCACAAGGCCAAGGGCCTTGCCCCGTTCCTGAGGCGGGAAGTTCTGCGTGATGATCGCCGGACCCACCGCGAACAGCAGACCGGCACCGATCGCCTGAGCGACCCGGAACCCCACCAGAGCCCAGACGCTCCAGCTGAAGGCACAGGCGAGCGATCCGGCGGCGAAGATGCCGAATCCCACCAGATAGACCCGCTTGAGCCCGAGCATGTCGCCGAGGCGCCCGAAGGTGAGCAAGAAGGTGCTCACGCCGAGTAAGTACGCCAGCACGACCCATTCCACAGTGCTGATGGGCACGCCGAAGAAGTCGGTGAGAGTGGGGAGCGCGATGTTGACCACGCTGCCGTCAAGGGGGCCCATGAAGGTTCCCACCATGACGGTGGCCAGGACTAACCACTTGTGTTGCAGCGCCGGCCTGCCGCCGGCGGACGCTGCGTCCGTCGCGATCACTCCCGCCTCAAGAACTGCCAGGTGCGGAGCGACTGACCTTCAACGACGGCCCGCCGGCAACCGTGATCCGGCCCACCACCGCGGCCGCGGATGTGCCTCGTTCCACGAGCTCGCGCACCAGCGCGGCGACCTCTGCCTCCGGCACCGCGATCAAGAGACCCCCGGAGGTCTGGGCGTCGGCCACGAGCAGACGCTCCCATTCGGCGAACTCACCCTCCCACTCCGTGTGAGGATCGACGTGCTCGAGGTTCCGGCGGGTGCCGCCCGGCACCACGCCCTCGCCAACCAGCTCAGCCGCTCCCGGCAACCACGGCATCCGCTTGAACCACAGCTCCGCGCTCACACCACTGCCCCGGCACATCTCGAGCAGATGGCCGAGCAGTCCGAACCCCGTCACATCGGTCATAGCATGCACGCCGTGCGCGAGCGCAGCGGCGGACGCGTCCTTGTTCAGAGCAGTCATGCACGCCGTGGCGGCCGCGATGACCGCCGGCGCAGCCACACCCCGCTTGATGGCTGTGGCGATGATGCCTGTGCCCAGCGGCTTGGTGAGAACAAGCAGGTCGCCCACTTGGGCCGAAGCGTTCGTTATCTGAGCGCCCGGGCGGATGGTGCCCGTCACCGCCATGCCGTACTTGGGTTCACAGTCGTCGATGGTATGCCCCCCGGCGATGGTCACACCCGCCAGCCGGGCCACCTCGGCTCCCCCACGAAGTATCTCGACCAGGTAGTCGAGCGGTAGCACCCCCGAGGGGAAACCGACGATGTTCAGCGCCAAGCGGGGCGTGGCGCCCATCGCGTAGATATCGGACAGAGAGTTGGCCGCCGAGATGCGGCCGAAGTCGTAGGGGTCGTCGACCACCGGCGTGAAGAAGTCGACCGTCTGCACCAGGGCGAGGTCGGGCGTCAGCCGGTATACGGCGGCGTCGTCGGCGGTATTGGCGCCCACCAGCAGGTCAGGATCGGTCGGCGGTGGAAGCTGTGCCATGACATACCCCAAGTCCTTGGGGCCGAGTTTGCATGCTCAGCCGGACCCGTGAGATAGAGTCGTGAGCCGCGGAAGCTCCTCCATGGGCACCTCCTCTCCCGTACGCCGTTCGTCCTCCTACAGGAGGCTACCAGACCCGGCCCACGCTCGCCAAGCCGCACAACCCACCCGCCCTTGACACACATTCCAGGCTGCACTAGATTGCCGGGTACCATGACGACCCAGCCCATAGTCTCGATTCCCGAAGGCCCGCTGTCGATCCGGCGGTTGCGGTCGTTCTCGGCCGCCGCGCTGACCACCCGGGGGCCGTACTGGAAGCTGTCGCCCGCGTTCGCGCGGCTGCGCTCGTGGCTGGAGGCCGCCTCGGTCGAACCCGGTGACTGTGCCCTGGCGCTCTTCTTCGACGACCCGGCGGTGAAGCCGGCCGAACTCTGCCGCTACAGCGTGTGTTACCCCGTGTCGACCGAGAGTGCCGCCCGCTTGGCCACGACGCCGCCCCCCGCAGACGGCGCGGAGACGTCCGCCGGCGACGACACCTACGAGGTCACGACATTCCCCCCCGTCGACGCGGCGGTGGTGGAGTACGCCGGGCCGGCCGCCGGATCCCCCGCGGTCTACGCCCGCCTAGAGCGCTGGATAGCGGCACAGGGCCTTGAGACCGACGGACCGCCCCGGGAACGATACCTGGCCGAGCCGGGCTCTCTCGGCAAGGGCATGATGCATGTGGAAGTGCAGCAGCCGGTCAAGTACGGCCCTGCCACGTAGCCGAAGCGCCTAGAGCTCGTTTCAAAACGAAGCCTTGGCCGCCGGGACGCACTGGCCGGAGCGAAGCGTCATTCTGAACGAGCTTAGCCCAGGTCCTTGGTGGTCTGCTCGAAATCGCAGTGAGAACAGGCGTACAGCCGCTCACCGGTCTTGGAGATCCTCACCTCGAGGTCTATCTGGCAGCTCGGACAAATGCCCGCGGCCATCATGCACTCGGGTGACGTGCACAGATAGGTGGTCTCTCCACCGGGGCCGGTGAGCACAACCTCAGCCTCGTGTTCATCGCAGTTATCGCAATAGTGGATCTGAGCCATCAGATACCTCCCCCATCGTTCCGGCGCTATCTACATCAGGATTATCAGGATTGACCGATTTGATCCCTGTACAGGTCGGCGTTGAACATCACGCAGTCGGGATTCACACAGGACCACACCCGGTAGGTATCACACTGCCCGGTGGAGGCACTGCCCGTCAAGCCGGTGCGCTGCTCTTCCTCGACACGGTCGGCCAACGGTCTCCCGCAGTTAATGCATGTTTTGACCTCGGGCGCCGCCATCGCTGCCTCCTCGACCAGTGTCCGCGGCCTCACGCAGCTCCGCCGAACGTTGTGCCTTCATGCTCCCTGCATAGTACACCGGCATGGCTCTGGTTGGGAGTGCCGTCCTTCGGCCCGAGCCCCGTCCGCCTGGCTGTCGGGCCCTGCGAGCGGTAGAATGACGCCTGGTACCACCGGCACCGCTACAGCCGACCCGAGAGGACCTGCGTGATCCTCAGCGACACCGACATCCTATCCGCTCTTGCCGAGGGAGTGATCACGCTCGACCCCTTCGAGCGGGCCATGCTTCAACCCGCCAGTGTCGACATCCGCATCGACAGTCGATTCCGTATCTTCTCGAACCACCGCTACAGCTGCATCGATCCCCGGGAGCGTCAGCCGGAACTCACCGAGGTCGTGGAGGTGGCGGAAGGTGACGTCTTCGTGCTGCACCCGGGAGAGTTCGTCCTCGGATCGACCATCGAACGCGTCGGATTGGGGAACGCCTACGTCGCACGCCTGGAGGGCAAGAGCTCTCTAGGCCGCCTGGGCCTACTCTGTCATGCCACGGCCGGGTGGATAGACCCCGGGTTCCGCGGCCACATCACTCTAGAACTGTCGAACGTGGCCAATCTGCCCATCCGCGTGTATCCCGGCATGCCCATCGGCCAACTCTCCTTCGCTCGGCTCTCGTCTGCCGCATCCCGTCCCTACGGGAGCGAGGGCTCCGGCAGCAAGTACCAGGAACAAGAGGGACCCACCGCCTCCCGCATGTGGGAGGCTTTTCCCGGTGCGCACAAGGAGACCCCATGACCGCCCCCCTCGACGCCCGCATCGGCGCCCTCCTCGACCATCGGGGCGCCCTCGCCTTCGGCGTGGCCGACCTCACGGCTCCCGACATCCACCAGGAGATCGTAGCCCAGGGCGGGGAATGGCTGGGAGCGTTCCCCCGGGCCATATCCATCGCCCACCGGTTGCAGGACGGCATCGTCGAGGAGCTGCCCGATCATCATCGAGAGACCGTGGTGGCACGCATGTACGATTTCCACATCTACCGAACGGTGAACGACCTGCTCGATGGCATGGCCGACCGCATCGCCACGGAGCTGCAGGGAGCCGGCTTCCGGGCGGTGCCGGTGCCCACGTCTTTGGCGGTCGACCCCACAGGATTCAAGGGAGCTATCTCGCACAAACTCGTAGCCCGGGCAGCGGGTCTGGGCTGGATCGGCCGCAGCTGCCTGCTGATCACCCCTCAAGCCGGACCTCGGGTCCGACTGGTGAGCGTACTGACCGACGCGCCCCTGCCGACCGGCAGCCCGCTCGCGCGCGGCTGCGGCCGGTGTCGCATATGCGTGGACTACTGCCCCGCGGGCGCATTCACAGGTGAGGCCTTCCGTCCCGACGACCCCCTCGAGGAGCGCATGGACGTGCAGGCCTGCCACGAGTACCGGCAACTAGCCAAGGAGGCGAGCGGCGCCTTGATCTGCGGGGTGTGCGTGGCCGTATGCCCGTACGGAAGAAGCGGGTCCTGACCAGAACGGAGGCCGTCATGGAGTTCCGATTTTCACCCCGCGCGAACCGCGCGGACCAGATACGCTGGCGATCCTGGAGCGAAGACGCGTTCGCGGAGGCCGTCGCGGCCGACCGCCCCGTGCTGCTCTCCATATCGGCGGTGTGGTGCCACTGGTGTCACGTCATGGACGAGACCACCTTCTCCGACGAACGCGTCATCGAACGCCTGAACGAAGCCTTCATCCCTGTGCGCGTGGACAACGACCGCCGCCCGGACATCAACCGGCGCTACAACATGGGGGGATGGCCTACCGTCGCCTTCCTCACTCCCGAGGCCGAGGTGCTCACCGGCGCCACCTACGTGCCTCCCAACCAATTCCTGGGAGTGCTCGACCGCATAGGCGACCTATGGCGCGACCGTAAGGACGAGCTGCGCGGGGAGGTCGAAGCCCTGCGCGGCCGCCTGGCCGAGCAGGACGATTCTCCGCCGCCGACGGGGCCGGTGTCCGAGGAGGTGGTCGACCGGGTGTTGACCGCTGTGCAGGCGGGTTTCGACGCACAACACGGCGGCTTCGGGTCGGCCATGAAGTTCCCCCGGGCCGACATCCTCTCGGCCCTGGTCGCCGAGATCGAGACCCGGCATGATCGCGAAGTGCCTGCGCGCATGCTGCGCGAGACCCTCGACGCCATAGGCCAAGGAGGTCTGTGGGACGCGGTGGAACTCGGGTTCTTCCGCTACGCGACTCAGGCAGACTGGACGGAGCCGCACTACGAGAAGATGCTGGAGGACAACGCTCATCTGATCCGCGTCTACGCCCAGGCCGGCGTGGTTCTCGCTCGGCCCGACTACCTGCGCGTCGCCGAGCAGGCCCGGGCCTATGTGGACGTGCACCTGTGGCGGCCCGAGGCGGGTGCGTACGGCGGCAGTCAGGACGCCGATGAGGCCTACTACGCCCTGGCCACATCCCCGGAGCGCGCGGTTCACGGACCTCCTTACGTGGACCCCATGACCTACACCGACTGGAACGCCCTCGCGATCCAAGCTCTGGTGAGCCTCCACGCCGGCACCGGCGACCCCTCTGCTCTGGAGCGCGCCCTTCTCGTGGCCGGCACCCTCCTCGATCGGCGAACAGAGCGGGGACTCTTCCGACACGATCAGCTTCCCGATGCTCAGGACGGCCTCCTCGGCGATCAACTCGCGATGCTGGAAGCCACCGTGTCCCTCCACCAGGCCACCGGCAACCCGCGATGGCTCGACGAAGCCCATACCATCCGCGGGTCGATGATGCGGCACTTCGCCACGGACGCGGGACCGTTGCTGGCCGACGTCGCCCCTCCCTCCACGCCGGCCGACGACCGTGCGACGGCTCTGCCTGCCGGCTCACCGTCGGTCGGACGTCTGCAGCGCTCCGATGCGCCGCTGCCTGAAAACGCACGCTTCGCGACCGTGCTGACGACCCTGGCGCGGATCACCCGAGACGACTCGCCGGCCACGCAGGCGCGCGAGATCCTCGGTGCGCTTGGCCCCTTCAGTGAGAGCATCGGCGACTTCGGTGCCGAGATCGCACGAGCAATGATCGTCACCCTGAGAGAACCCCTCCACGTGACCATCGTGGGTCAGCCCGGGGCCGGCGACACGGTGGCCCTGCTCGACGAGGCGGTCCGCATCCGCCGCATACACAAAGTGGTAGAGATACTCGACCCCGACGCGGACGGCGAGAAGATGGCCGTCGCCGGGTTCTCGGGCGGTCGGGCCGGCGCTCAGGCCTACCTGTGTGTAGAAGGCGCCTGCCTGGAGCCCGTCACGACGCCCGACGATCTGGCCGACCTCGCCGCCGGCATCCTAGGCTGACCGCCGGCCGCGTCACTCCGTGGCGTGCAGGAACGTATACCCCACGCCTCGCACCGTGCGGAGTTGCTCCCGTGAATAGACCCAGCCCGGATGGTCCACCAGGGCATGCGGCAGGTCGAACTCCAGCGTCGTAAGGTCTACCGGGGCGGCGTCGACCGTTACCTCGCGGGTGCGAGCGTCGAGGCGCAGCCCCCCCTGCTCCACGGCCCCTTCGCGCTCGTTCCCTTCCAGACCGACCCGGCGGAGGATCGCCCGCGCTCTCGCCACCAGCACCCTTGGGCTGAAGGGCTTGACCAGATAGTCATCGGCCCCGGCCTCGAAACCGCGCAACACATCGTCCTCGTCGCCGCGCGCCGTCAGCATGAGTATGGGAAGCTCGCGTGCCGCCGAGATGCGGCGGGCCACCTGATGCCCACCCATGCCCGGAAGCATGAGGTCGAGCACGACCAGGTCGGGGGCCGACACTTCGACCGCCCGGAGCGCGGCGATCCCATCGGCCGCCAGGCCTCCGTGATCCTACCGGGGAGCAGCGAGACGACGCCCGATATCCTCGGCCACCTGTCGCGCTGAAGGATGCTCCATGATCTCCCCTTTGGCATCGATGCCCGGGCAGAGCAGATCACCCGCCGGCTGCACGTCGAGGATGTGCCAGAAGTAGCTCGCTACCTGACGGGCTCCATCGAAGACGTTCTTGAAGCTGGTGCCCGAGCAGGAGAGGAACGACCCCATGCGTTGCGGCCGACCCGGAGCCGCGATGGGCTTCTTGAGCACGTACTTCAACGCCCAGAAGGGTTGACAGCGGTCCACCATAGCCTTCGCCTGTGCGGAGAGCCCCATGGAGAAGATCGGGGCGGCCAGAATCACGCTGTCGGCGGAGCGGAGGAACGGGTAGAGCTCGTCCATGCCGTCTTCGACGATGCATGATCCGTCCTCGAAGCACCCGTCGCAGGCGATGCACCCGCTGATGTCGAGTTCCCGCAGGCGGAACTTTACCACCTCGGCACCCTCACCGGCCGCCGCCGCGAGGCACCAATCGAGCAGTGTCTCGGTATTGCCGTTGCGTCGTGGGCTGCCGGCCAGCCCGAGCACCGTGATGCCCACGATGTCAGCGGGCTCCGCGGGCCACGAGGCCAACCTCGCCCTGAGCGAGCACCAGGTCGGTGCCGCACACCGGACAGGTGACCTCGTCGCCGGCCTGCGACCCGGAGCCCAGCTGTATCTCGTGCCGACACACGGGGCACTGGACGCCCTGAAAATCGGTGTGGTAGGTCACCTCGAACAACTGACGGAGCAGCGCTGGATCCAGATCGGCCTTCAGCGTGCGCGCGCGCAGGGCCTCCTCCAGCGCGCCGGCTTCGGCGATGCTGCCGACCAGGAGAGCCCCCACAAGGGCATCGTCCGAGTTGAAGACCAACTTCTTGTAGAACTCGCCTACGGGGAAATCACCCACCATCTCATGGTCGCTCGAGCGATACGGCACGACGGTTCGTCCCATAGCCACCAAGCTCAGACCGAGCGCAGCCATGTTGAGCAGGTTCACCTCGGCCGGCGGATCGGCCGCCCCTCCCGCGAGAACGGCCCCCGCCGCTGCCCCGTGGCGCCAGGAGCGCAACCAGTTGAAATACGAGCGGGCGGGATCCACCGTCACGTCACCAGCCGCGTAGATGCCTTCCCAGGGAGTGGCGAAGGCCGCGTCGACCTTGAACCCGCGACCACCGTCGGGCAAGTACTCCACCGCCGGCTGGTACCCGGAGCACACGCCCACGACGTCGGCCAGACGCGTCTCGCCCCCGGCCAGGATCAGACCGGCGGCGCGATCGTCACGGATCTCGATCGCCTGCACCTGTGTTCCCGTGACGAGTTCAGCCCCTGTCGCCTTGATCCGACTGGAGATGATCGCGGCGGCCTCATCGTCGAGTACCTCGGGCCACAGTCGCTCCCCGGGAACCACATAGGTGGTCGCGAACCCGGCGGCCGTCAGCGCCCGCACCAGTTCGAGGGCTACCAGGCCGTCTCCGTAGACCACGCCCGTCTTACCCGCGCCGTCAAGGTCGCGGATGGCCCGGGCCTCGTCGAGCGTCTTGAAGTGGTTCACGCTCGGCAGATCGGCTCCGGCGAACGCCCCCGCACCCACTCTGCGGCCACTCGCAACCAGCAGCTTGTCGTACTCGAGGGCAGTACCATCGGCAAGTTTCACAGAATGAGCCTCGGGCTCAACGCTCAGAACCCGGACACCCAGCCGCACGTCGAGGCGGTTCTCTTCGTAGAAGGCCGGTTTCTTTCCCCAGAGTCGCGCTTCTCCTACGACGCCCGACGCAAAATCGGCGAGCTGCGGGCGGCGGTAGAAGGGGTACGGCTCTTCCGCGACGATCGTGATGTCGGCGTCGTGCATACTGCGACGAAGCACCTCGGCCGCGCGTATCCCGGTCACACCGTTCCCGACGATGACAAAGCCCGCCATTCTTGAGCTCCTTCCGTGCAACGGTCCATAAGCCTCCAACGGCCACCATTGTACCAGCCCAAGTTCCAGTCGAGGTTTTGTCGATCATTACACTCTAAACCCCTTGTCGAGCATCTCTTAACGGGCTAGACTTGAGTCATGATCGCTCTGAATCCACTTTCGGCTCCGGCCGAACTCAACCTTCTGGCCGACGCACTCGGTGATCCTACTCGCCGAGCGGTCTTCAAATACGTGGCCGACACTTCCGAGCCGGTAACCGCGGGCGATGTCGGCATCACGTTCGGCATCCACAGGACGGTCGCCCGGGCCCATCTGGAGAGACTGGTAGGGACCGGCCTGCTCTCAGCGGAGTTCCGCCACCGCCCCAAAGGAGGTCGCCCACCCAAGGTATACCGACGCAGCGAGCGTCGCGTCGACCTGCAGATGCCCGCCCGGCAGTACGAATTGCTCGCGGAGCTGCTTGTAAGCATGCTGGAACGGTTCGGGGTGGCCGCCGAACTCGTAGCCAAGGACGTGGGTTTCGAGTTCGGCCGGCAATGGGCCGACGCAGCCGGAGGAGGCAGCCCGCAGGACTGCCTCGCCCCTCTCGCGGAAGCCGGCGCCGAGATTTCGACCACTGAACCCGATGGTGAGGTGCGCATCACCCGCCGCAATTGTCTCTTTCGCGAAGTGTCCGCTCGCCGTCCCCGGTTGGTCTGTATCCTCGACCGGGCGATAACCGACGGCCTGCTGTCTCGCGCCGACCGACCGCTGACGCTGCGTGAATGGACTCGGCGCGGCGAGCACGAACCGGCTTGTATCCACACCTACCACACCAACATCATCGACCGTGTGACGGAGGACGCGC